>JAZGDX010000120.1:0-6025 GCA_036478305.1 Bacteroidota bacterium | reverse complement strand
ACGGTTTCTCCACAAGTCTCCCGGAGGAGATCCAGCATGAGGGCTTGAAGACGATCCCTGGTTTAGAGAATGTCAAAATGCTCAGGGCGGGATACGCAGTGGAGTATGACTTTTTCCCACCCGATCAGGTCCAATTGACTCTCGAAACGAAGCTCGTCGAAGGTCTCTTCTTTGCCGGACAAATCAACGGTACCTCAGGCTATGAAGAGGCTGCAGCACAAGGGATAATCGCAGGTATCAACGCGGCTCTCATGGTGAAAGGGGAGCCGCCATTTGTCCTCAAGAGATCTCAGGCCTATATTGGTGTTCTAATCGATGACCTCGTCAACAAAAGCACAGATGAACCCTACCGTATGTTCACCTCGAGGGCAGAGCACAGGCTCGTCTTGCGGCAGGATAATGCCGACCGGCGACTGATGAAATACGGAAGTGCCTTTGGACTGGTCTCGAACAGTCTTTACTCAACGCTCAAAGAAAAGGAACTGCTAATAGAGGAAGGTATAAAATTTGCAAAGTCGTTGTCGGTTCGTCCTGATGACGTCAACTGTTATCTTGAATCCGTCAGGTCATCCATTCTCACAGAAAACCAAAAATTAGCGAACTTGATCAAGCGTCCTGATGTGACTGCTGAAGGTCTTCTCATGCTGGGATCTCTTCGCTCAGAGCCATTTGTGGTGAAGTGCGTTGGACACGTTGATGTCTTGAGACAGATGGAAATCGAGTTGAAGTATGACGGGTACATCACCCGACAGCTAGAACAGATCGAGCGCTTTGAGACATATGAGTCGATTGAGATTCCGCAGGAGTTTGATTTCAAGCGAGTGAATTCACTCTCCACCGAGGGAAGAGAGAAGCTCAGTCGCGTCTGTCCACGATCGATCGGGCAGGCTTCCCGCATCAGCGGCGTCTCTCCCGCCGACGTTTCCATCCTGATGGTCTACCTCAAAGGATGATTTGTTTCACGTGAAAATCATACGCTTAAGTTTAATAAATTCATGTACTTACCACAGAGCTTCGGATGGATAAGTTGGCCTGGCTCCGCTCCGTATGCCAGAAAAACGGATTGACGATTGCTGAAAGCCGGCTCGATGTTATTCAAAGATACGTTTCTCTTCTGCTCGACTGGAACAGAAAAATCAACCTTATCTCACGGAGAGACGAGTCCAACGTTTGGGAACGACACATCCTCCATTCGATCGCAATGCTGTTCAAGTTGCAGCTCATGAACGCGGGGAGAGTGCTCGACCTCGGTGCGGGTGGGGGGCTGCCGGGGATTCCGATCAAGATCATCATCAGTACTCTGCAACTCACCTGCCTCGACTCTGTCAGGAAAAAGACCATCGCCTTAGAGAATATCTTACGACAGTTGTCGTTGACCGATGCAGAAGTGGTGTGGGGTCGTGCTGAACAGCTCGGGATGAAGGATGGCTTTCGTTCAAAGTACGACTATGTGCTCTGCCGTGCTGTCGGGCCCCTCACCCAACTCGTGAAGTGGAGTGAGCCGTTCTTGAAGAGGTTTAATGAATCGGTCGCTCCGGAAACGACGGGTGAACCTTACCATCGCTATCGAGTGCCGGCAGGGTCTCTGATCGCATGGAAGGGGGGTGACCTCGACAGGGAATTCAAGGTGGCGCGGACACTGAAATCCGTACGATCCATAACCGTGGTTCCACTGGTGTTCAAAGGAAGTGAAACAATGGAAGCGAGCGACAAACAACTGGTCATCGTATCGCTGAACTGATTGAGAAGCGGGATGACGGAAGGATCAAAGTTGTTCGAGGAATTGAGGAAGCTTGCGACGGAACAGCGAAATCCTGCGTCGATGGACATCGATGCCCGCTCGATTGCAGATATCCTGAAGATTATTAACAAAGAGGATAAGAAAGTCGCTGCTGCCGTGGAGAAGGAAATTCCTTACATCGCGAAGGCCGTGCACCTCGTGGTCGATAGTTTTCAGAATGATGGAAGATTACTCTACGTCGGAGCCGGGACGAGCGGTCGGCTGGGGATTATTGATGCAGCGGAGTGCCCGCCGACATATGGGACAGACCCAGAGATGGTTCAGGGGATCATCGCCGGGGGAGAGGGAACGGTGTTTCGGTCGCGGGAGGGCGTCGAAGATCACGAGGAATGGGGTGTTCACGACGTGGAAGCGAAGAAGGTGACCGGCAATGACGTGGTGTGCGGCGTGGCCGCCAGTCGGAGAACTCCCTATGTGGTTGGGGCGGTCCGTCGGGCAAAGGAGCTTGGAGCGAAGACGGTTTTCATTACGACAAATCCCCGATCGGAGTTCCGGTACGATTTCGTGGATGTGGCGATCTGTCCGGCGGTCGGTGCTGAAGTGATTATGGGTTCGACGCGGATGAAATCTGGTACCGCACAGAAACTTGTTCTCAACATGATCACGACGGCCGCGATGATCAGATTGGGGAAAGTGTACGAGAATATGATGATAGACCTGCAGATGAACAGCCGGAAACTGGAGGAGCGTGCAAAGCGAGTAGTGATGACAATAACTGCGGTGTCGTACGAAGAGGCGGAGCGGATCTTAAATGAAGCAGGCGGTCACGTGAAGAAGGCGCTCGTGATGATCCGGACTGGAGTGTCAGCGGCGGATGCAGAAGAGCGGCTGAAAAAGTCTGGGGGCTTCGTGCGGGCAGCGATTGAGTAGAGAGCGTCCACGAAATAAGGATATGCCTTCACCGTACATCCGTCGACTATCTTCCCGAGCACCTGTTACCCATCTCTCCGGTCTGTACAGTTTCAAGAGAGGGATCACCGCGGAGAGGCCTCCTGGGACTCCAGCCTAAACCAGAAACTCCCCGTCCTTCATGACGATCTCGTCAGGCTTGCCCCCATAACTGAGTTTCACCTCCCGCACTTGGATCTTTGGCTGGACCGTCGGAACATAGACCCAATCGGTATGCACAACGCGCTTGGGATCCTTGAATGAGCTCGGTCCAGTATTTCCACCGAAATGGTCGCTGCGTCCGAACGCAATGTGTAGCCCCAGTTTCTCGTCCAGTAGCGTACTTCCCACCGCAGTGACGCCGAACTCGCCGAGGACGCCGATTCCGAGTTCGGCGACGTTGCCGTAGGCGGGCTCCCCTTGAAGCAATCGACGCTGTTGGTCCGACTTCTCGCCCTCGGTGAAGACAGCAATAGCGTGATTCTGCTCGATGGCAAAAACGACGACTTCGTCCCCAAATTGAACCGGGAGCAGCCCCTCAGTCCGGCTGGTCTCCATTTCCCCTTCATTCGGCACGATGTAGGCCTCACCCGACGGAAGGTTCCCTGCAGTTCCGCGCTCGTGGATGAGACCGCTGCTGGCGTGCGCCTCTCGGAACCGGAGGTCAAAGGATGAGGAATATTCCTTGTCTCCGTGACCTAACACCACGTCCGCGGCCACAGCATCGTCGAGTTTCTGTTTGAAGAACATCACACGCTCGTGGACCTTTGCGTAGTCCAGACCCAATGCAGGGATCATCTCTCGTGAAAAACCGGGCATCGTTGCGGCACGAAATCCGTACTGCTTCGAGAGAAGTTTTAGCGGCGCTGTGGCGGAGAACTCGGTTGGAGCGAGAACAATGTCAGATTGTGCAAGCACAGTCTTGAGCGGATGCGACATTCCGAGAGATGGGAGTTTCGCGGCATGCAGCTCTTGGGGAGATCCATCGTACTCGAAGCAGAATTCTGGCAGGTCCGCATTGTTACTTCCGACGTTTTCGTAGTAAAGTGTTTTCAGAGTCTGCAATGGCAGCTGGTTCTGGACGCTCCTGAGGGCTCCGTGCCACTCGTGGGCCATCACTCGGCGGTCCCTCCAGGCGTGGTTGTCTGGGACAGCAGTGTTTGGAACGTCGACCACGACGAGCAGTGTGCGATCCTTCTCTGTTGGAGCAAACACGGTGGAGATCAGCCGCTTGAGTTCTGCAGGTGATAAATTATTCATGTGATCAACCCGATATGCCTCCGTACAATCTCTGGGCGACGAGACGAGTGAGTTCACGAATACGATCTTGCTGGTATGGCATTACGTGGGCTCGTTCATGCCAGATGATTTCTTTCGGCTCCTTGGCTGAGTCGTAAAGAGCCTGGACTGATTCCGCGGGAAAAAAATCATCGGCAGCGCTTCCTACAATCAGCACTGGCCTAGGTGCGAAGTTGTCAATGTAGTGCTTGGGATCGTACCGACTGAGCACGAAACCGCCGAACCATCCAGCAAGCCAGGAAGGTACGAAGGTACCGGATTTTTTCGCATTTGTTTTGATGATCAGCCCAAGATTGCCGCCTCCTTCGATAACGACGAGCCTCGAGAATCGCTGCTCGATGACGGCTACCGGAACTGCGGTGAAGACTCCAAAGCTGACGGAAATCATCGAGACGTCTGCGGTGTCGACGATGGGCTTATCGAGCAGCCACTGCAAACACAAGAGTGTTGAAGAGATACTCTCTGCTGCGTCCCCGTAAGCCTGGAATAGCTTCAGGAAGCCGCCGAGACCCGAGAAATCGAGCGAGGGATCGAATGGATAGTCAATCGCGGCAACGATGATGCTGTCGTAACCTTCGATCATGCCGACGACGTTTTTACCGGTCTCTAATCCGACAGTGAGAAAGGCCAGGGGATATGGTGGACTTCCCACGCTTGGGATACGGAGTCGGCCTCGTGCAGTTCTGCCGCCTTCGGCATGAAGAATGAAATCAACCGTTATGGTGGTTGGACTGACATGAACAGTGTCTTCATGTGCATCGGTGATGCTGTAGTCAACCCGAACAAATTCACGTAAATTGGCCGGCAGTGTCCTTGGGTCCGCAAGTTGCGCGTTCCCTTGGACTGCAGTCGCATGGAGAACAGAGAGTGGCAGAACGATCCAGATTGTCGTAAACCGAAGGGACTCGTGGATAAAGGCAATTCCAGGCCGGGTCGTAATCGCCAGTCGAATGGAATGGATAAGGCGGCGCACAAATTTGCTTCGATGCGCTCTGTGCAGCAATGAGAGTTTCATAGCACGGTCTCAGCAACATCTCTTGAGTAATGCGTCAACCCCTTAGGGAGTCTATCGTTCTAAGGCTCTCGGCCTCTTGATGAATGCACTGAATCGGCCTGTACCTCCCAGCATCTAGGATGGGGCGGGGTCGCTGCTGTGGAGTGACGCTCAGCTCTTCTTACTCGTAATGACACCTCCGACGGCCATCAACGGCTTAACGTTCTTAAGAGTTGCACTTCGGACACTGTACGCCCTGCATCATGTCATATTCAGCAGTGGAGAGGTGCTTCTCGAATACGTGCCCACAGTCGACGCATTTGAATTCGTAGTCCGGCATGATCATTCCTCCAACGTGGCAAAGATCAATGTAGCGGTAGGGTTGCAGGAATCAATTGGAATATAGAGGGTGAGAACAAGAATTTCAAGGTGTGAACAGTGTTGGTACACTCAACTTTCCGATAGCGATTGCTCTTTATACCTTTTCTGAACTTTGTGTGCTGCCGACTACTATTTCGACGTCTCCAACTGCCATAGATTGAGAACAATCAGGGCGTCGTTCAAACCATTTCAGCTCGGCCGGTATGTAAGTAGGCAAGAGGGCGATGCTAGCCAAGCCCACCCTATTGGAGCCAGTTTTGGAGCAGGACGAAAAGGGCGTCACCCCCGAGATATCCTTAGTTCGTCGTGTCCAAAGCGGGGAACCGGAGTGTATGCAAGGCATACATTGGATTCATTAGATTTGGACGAAATTCGCTATGTTTGTGAGAAGAGTGTGTTGTTTGAGGGGGGTAAGAAGCTGGTCTGGCCGAAGGTGTTTGCAAGAACGGAGGGCATGCCAGTTCAGTCAGTCTACAACCGAATCACAAGAAAGAAGTTGACGGTGCAAGTGAAGTACGGTAGGATATATGTGGTTTGTGAGTAGTCGAGTTCTTGGTCATACCGTGCGCCTGAACTTTCCTCTACTCACAAAAATGCATAAGGTTCTTGAAATGGCCTCCTGAACCTCTATGCCAAGGGGACGGGCTTACCCTGCCTTTTAA
>JAZGDX010000012.1:0-15172 GCA_036478305.1 Bacteroidota bacterium | reverse complement strand
GCTCACAAGCCGTTGGTGGAAACGGTGAGCGATGTTGCTGTAAAGGCTGCGCTCGAAGATCCACGGTTCGTGCCCGTCACCGAAGAAGAGTTGAACGAAGTTGTCATCGAAATCTCCGTCCTCTCTCCCCTCCAAAGCATCAATCGCATCGAGGATATTGAGGTTGGCAGACACGGTTTAGTAATTGAACGGGGATCTTGTCAAGGTTTACTGCTGCCACAGGTGGCGCTGGAATATCACTGGGACCGTGAGGCCTTCTTGAAATTTACAGCCCGGAAGGCTGGTCTAGCAGCTGATGCCTGGAAGGATCCTGAGACGAGCATCTACGTGTTCACAGCGGAGATCTTTCGTGAGGAGGATCGCAATTAAGCTTTGAGGGGCTGGCCGTCAAACTGGAGGGCGGTGAATTGTGAGACCTTCTGCTCATGTTCGAGAACCCACCGTTGCTGGAACGTTCTACCCACGAGACTCGACCGTTCTTCGCTCCCAGATCGGGGACTTTCTTCATCAAGTTCCCGCCAGAGATCTTCGCGGAGAGATCGTTTGTTTGATATCACCGCACGCGGGTTACATGTTTTCGGGGTTTACTGCTGCGAACGGCTTTAACCTTCTCGCGGGGAAATCCTACCGGACGGTAGTCATAATTTCGCCGAGCCATCAGGAATATTTCGATGGCATATCTGTTTACAGCGGTGACGCGTACCGGACGCCGCTGGGGGAGGTGGAAATCGACCGAGAATTGAGGGAGGAGATCGTCCGGGACCACGGGGCGATCGTGGTCTCCCAATCTGGTCACCGGGAGGAACATGCTGTGGAGGTACAGATTCCGTTCCTGCAAGAGGTCCTTCCTTCGTTCATGATCCTTCCAGTGGTGATGGGGGATCAGCGCCGTGAATACTGTTTTTTCCTCGGGGAGCGGCTTGGGAATATCCTGAAGGATCGAAACACACTCGTCGTCGCGAGCACTGACCTATCACATTACTACCAGTATGATGTCTGTCGCAAGCTTGACAGTATCTTCATCGAATCGGTGGCAGCGTTCGACTATGAACGACTGATGCGGGACCTGGAATCCGAGCGGACGGAGGCGTGCGGCGGTGGACCCACTGTCGCAGCGATGATCGCAGCGAAGAACATCGGGGCCCTGAAATCTGAAATTCTGCATCAATGCAACTCTGGTGACGTCGCGGGGAACAAGTCCCAGGTTGTCGGATACCTGTCTGCCGTCCTGCTGCAATAGTCAATTTGAGAATGGGGAAACGAAGACGGCTCAACATTGTTGTCATCGGCGCTGGCTCGGTCGGATCAGCGCTTGCCAAGCAATTCCAGGCCAGCGGACACCGAATCGTGGGTGTCATCAATCGCAAGCTCTCCAGCTCGCACCGGAGCGCAGCAGCCCTGAAGGCCGAGGCGTTCTCCTCTGATTTTGGTGACTTACCTCGTTCGACGAATTTGATATTTTTTGCTGCCCCGGACAGCGCGATTCCTTCCCTTGCAGCACTTGTCGCTTCGCGCTCGCCTCTGAAATTCGAAAACGTTATCGCATTTCACACCTCAGGAGTTCTGACGAGTGCGGCACTGCTTCCTCTTCGATTGTTGGGAAGCACAGTCTTTTCGCTCCATCCGATTCAGGTGTTCCCTCGTCGTACGCCACTAGCTCGACGAGTAATGTCGCTGAGAAGTGTTTACTACGGGATTGAAGGAGACGCTCCGGCGTTACGAGTGGCCAGAAAACTTGTGTCTGACCTGGGGGGAAAGTATATTGTCATTCCTGCTGATCGCAAGGCTCTGCATCATATCGCGTGTGTCTTTGCTTCAAATTACCTCGTTGTCTTGATGGGCTTGCTCGAGGACGCGAGTCGTGGAGCCGGACTCGATCGTCACCAGTATCTTAAAGTGTTCCGGCCACTGATTTCCACGACGCTCGAGCATATTCGGTCAGCGTCCCCGAGTCAGGCGCTGACAGGACCCATCGAGCGTTGCGATCTGTCGACGGTCGAACGTCATCTCGAGGAGCTGAGAACGTCTCAGCCGGAGCTCCTCTCTATCTATGCCGCCATGGGCAGTGCTGCTGTGCAGCTGGCGATGAAGAAGAAAAGTCTGTCCAATAGCGAAGCGCGGCAACTGCTGCGTCTCCTTTACAGGGTTCAAGGAACCTCTTCAGGAGGCGACTCTGCCTGACCATCCAGGAGGTTTCGGTTTATTGCGGCTGAATCCTGAGAGGTCTTTTCGATTGGGGATTCTGGACCGAGAGCGGTCTGTTGAAACATAGTGAGTGGACCGATCCGGACCCGATGGAAAATTCCGGGAACCACAGTCACATTCCAAGAGTGTTTGAGACATTGACGAAACAAAAATTTCTCCACGCAGTCAACCTCGAGTGGGACGCACTCAACAGACTGATTCATACGATCGATTCAGGTCTTATTTCGGTGCCGCGGTTTCTAGGTGAGTGGTCCATCAAAGATGTAATTGGACACATTTCCTCGTGGGAGGAAAAGTGCCTCGAGCGTATCGAACAAATGGGGCAGGGCAAGCCCGTCCGAAGCATGCCTGAGGAAGAAGTTCCCCGGTGGAATCGGGACCATGTCGAGTCTAAGAGGCCTCATTCCCTTGAACAGATAACAAAAGACCTCAACAGAACACACCAGCGTTTGGTTAGGGAGTTGGAATCTATACCTGAGGGAGAGCGCGTCTTTAAGGATGGGATCGTTGATTGGCTGTTGGACAGCACCACAGAACACTATCTTGGTCACCGCAGGGCAATCGAAGCAGTCTTGTCTCTTTCCGAATCAGGAGGAAAGAGTGGGGAAGATGAATGAAGGCCCTCATCACGAGTGCGGGTAGGGGTACGCGGCTTCGTCCCATCACGCACACGCAGAATAAACACTTGATTCCTGTTGCGAACAAGCCAATGCTACACTACGCCATCGAGTCGGTGCGTGAAGCAGGCATCACGGAGATAGGAATCGTGGTGCCGACTGACAGTGACGAGGTCCCGAACGCCGTCGGAGACGGGGCGGCTTGGGGGGCGAAAATTACCTACATAAAACAGGAGGAGCCTCTCGGCCTTGCACACGTCGTGAAAATCTCTCAGCAGTTTGTGGGTGATGAGACATTTCTGTTTTATCTTGGCGATAACATTGTTCTCGGGGGAGTCAAGCGGTTTGTCGAGGCGTTCGACCGATCCGGATGTAACTGTCTCTTGACTCTCGCGAAGGTCAATGATCCTCAGCGCTTCGGTGTGCCGGTTCTTGAGGGAAATCGAATCGTAGCGGTCGAGGAAAAGCCCAAAGTGCCAAAGAGCAGTTATGCGGTCGCGGGCATTTATGTGTACGATTCTCACATTTTCGAGGCCGTCAACGAGATTAAACCTAGCGCGCGGGGTGAACTCGAAATCTCCGACGCTCACCAGTATTTGATTGACCACGGACGGAGTGTGGAACACTGTGAACTGACGGGATGGTGGAAAGATACAGGCAAACCCGCAGATCTCCTGGAGGCAAACCGATTGGTACTTGAGAGCCTCACGTCGAGAATCGTGGGTCGGATTGATCGAAGCTCGGCCCTGGAGGGGAGCGTGGTGATCGAAGAGGGCTCGAGTATTGTCAACAGCAAAATTCGCGGACCGGTGGTGATCGGTGAGCAGTGTGTTGTGGAGAACAGCTACATCGGTCCGTTCACCTCTATTGGTCCGGGAACTGTGGTTCGAGACAGCGAGGTTGAGTACAGCATTGTGATGCGAGACTGTCAGATTATCAACGTCGGATCCCGGATCGAGCGCAGCCTTCTGGGTAATGACGTTCAGATCTACTCGGCGAGCGGCAAGCCGCGGGTGCACCGATTCATGATTGGAGATCAAGGCAGAATTGACGTAGCATAGGCCGGCGCGTGACGATGCTTAGGAGCCCCTTTTGGAAGTTTCGTTTCACACGCGGTACTAACCTGTAAGGTTCAATATGGCTGAAACGTTCGAGACAATTTTATTTGAAAAGGATCGGTCCATAGCCTACGTCACGATTAATCGGCCCGAAAAGCTGAACGCTCTCAATCGGAAGGCAAAATCTGAATTGCGAGCGGTTTTCTCTCGATTGAAGGACGACAAAGATGTGCGAGTGGTTGTCTTGACGGGAGCGGGGGAAAAATCATTCGTCGCTGGTACGGACATCCAGGAACTCAGTGTGCTCGATCAGGAGAAAGGCAAAGAATTTTCTGCGGGTGGACAGGAGCTTCTCAATCTGATAGAAAATCTCGGAAAGCCAGTGATTGCGGCCATCAATGGATACGCGCTCGGTGGAGGTTGCGAGCTCGCACTCGCGTGTCATCTCCGGATTGCCTCGGAAAACGCGAAATTCGGACAGCCGGAAGTGAACCTCGGGGTCATTCCAGGCTATGGAGGAACACAGCGGCTTGCTCGGCTCGTGGGCAACGGTCGTGCTATGGAGCTCATACTCACAGGGAATCAAGTCGATTCACAGGAGGCACTTCGAATAGGGCTCGTCAATAAGGTAGTTCCTCTCGCTGAACTCCGGAAGGCTGCGAAGGACCTCGCTCATTCGATCGCCTCGAAGCCCCAGATCGCGGTTCGACTTGCTATCAAAGCTGTGAACATGACCGAGGAGACTAATCTCACGGACGGGCAGGAGCTGGAGGCAACGCTGTTTGGGGTCTGCTGTGCCACAGAGGATTTTCGCGAGGGCGTCACAGCTTTTCTTGAAAAACGAAAGCCGTCGTTTCACCATCGGTGAGGAGAGATGGGGATCACTTCGATTCCAGTACGGCTCAAGATCTGGGCGGCAGTCGGTCTGGCGCTGACTTCCCTTTTGCTCGCCATCGTGGGAAATAGTCCGGAGGACCGGCAACGAGACCCTGAAGTGCTCCCGCAACTCGATTTCCAAGCCCTTCAAGCGTATATCGACGCGGGGATTGACTCGTTGCTGATGAGCCACGATGCTCAGATTGAAACATCCCGGAAGCGAACGGTTCCTCAAGCGATCTCCGTGGATGAGGCCCTAGAGTCGGATGGGTCGGAGCTCTCTCTCGTCGAACGCGAGGTCGTCGTTTCGAAATCGTTCTCGACCCTCGATTTCAACCGCCAGCTGAGCAATCTCGGAGCTCGCTACGGGATACGGATTAGCGCCAGAGAGAGCACGAAACTCAGATCAACGTTGATGGACCTTCGACATGGTGAAGCAACTGTTGAAAGGATCCGGTTTATCAGGGCACAGTAGGAGGCGTTGATACGTTGGGATCGTGGTGAGCAGGCACACGAGATCTGTCGTACGTAAGGCGGTGGTGCTGGCGACATATTTAAGGTACACAATTGACTTGATACGGGGTGACTTCGCTGAAGGGAGGAACAGACCGGAAAATGCCGTCTAAGGCGCAATCCGAAGACCTGATGGACAAAGTCGTCTCTTTGGCGAAGCGGCGGGGATTCGTCTTCCAATCGAGTGAAATCTACGGCGGTCTGAGCGGTTGCTGGGACTACGGTCCGCTCGGCGTTGAGCTCCTCCGGAATATCAAAGAGCAGTGGTGGAGAGCCATGACTCTGCGAGATGACATCGAGGGCATGGACTCCTCGATACTCATGCACACTGGCGTCTGGGAGGCGAGCGGTCACGTCGAACATTTTACGGATCCGATGGTCGACTGTCGGGAGTGTAAAGCTCGTTTTCGCGCTGATGACGTGGTCGATGCCATGTGCGCGAATCGGGCCTACAAGGGGCGTAGAGCTCAGAAGTGTCAGGAAGAGGGGAAGTTTACCGACGCGCGGCGATTTAACCTGATGTTTAAAACGTTCATAGGCCCTGTGGAGGATGAGGGTGCCGTCGTATATCTTAGACCGGAAACCGCTCAGGGTATGTACGTGAATTTCCTGAACGTGCAGTCTGCATCGAGACAGAAACTTCCGTTCGGGGTCGCACAGATTGGCAAGGCGTTCCGGAACGAGATTAACACGAGGTATTTTCTTTTTCGCACTCGTGAATTCGAGCAGATGGAGATGCAGTACTTCGTGAAACCGGGAACGGACGAAACGTGGTTCGATTACTGGCGGGAGCTGCGCTGGGAATGGTTCATTAACCTTGGTATGCGCCCCGAGAAGCTCCGGTGGCGTGAACACGAGCCGAACGCCTTGGCCCACTACGCAAAGCGAGCGTTCGACATCGAATATGAATTCCCGTTCGGTTGGGGCGAGATTGAAGGCATCCACAACCGGACTGATTACGACCTTTCGCGCCATCAGCAGTATTCGGGCAAGAGCCTCCAGTACTTCGATACCGAGAAGAAGGAGAAGTTTACTCCATTTATCATCGAGACATCTGCCGGCGCGACCAGGGCCTTTCTCGCATACCTGATCGAGGCATACCGAGAGGAGATGGCACGAACGGCTACGGGTGGTGAAGAGCAACGAGTGATTCTCAAGTTCCATCCGAGCTTGGCGCCTCTGCAGGCAGCGGTCCTTCCCTTGGTCAACCGTGATGGCATGGACGAAATTGCTCGATCGCTTGCAAAGAACCTCCAGGACTACTACCGTGTGTTCTACGACGACAGCGGTGCCATCGGACGTCGATATCGGCGGCAGGACGAGGTGGGCACGCCATTTTGCTTCACGGTCGACTCTCAAACACTTCAAGATCAGACGGTGACGGTACGGGACCGCGATTCCATGCGTCAGGACCGAATTAGTTCCGATGCGGTTCGATCATATCTCGACGAGAAATTGCACTAGTTGCGATTTCCACATTCGAGGTCTGTGAATCCGAGGACCCGATTTCTTCTCGAGCACTAGATTTGTTCAGAAGGGATCGGGTTGATCGTTCAATGAGCTCTTGCTGTGTGTATTGCTTCACGTATCAAAATTTGCTATCATCCAGAAGCTTTCCACAGATAGTCGATCGTGATGTCCTTTTCGAGTCTCACAGAGAATCCGCTCGCAAGATTTGTCTTCCTAAACGATCTTAACATCCTCCGGGCTGGTTGGCGGATTGCAGTCTTCTTGTTGATCGCCTTCTCCGCCTTTCGTTTCCTTTCCGTCGTGCTTGAGAGCTTCGATGTCCTCAGTCAACTCGGTGTCGGTGTGCTGCTGTACGGTTGTGTGGGGTTGGCGACTGTCGTTAATCTCCAATTCATCGATAAGCGACCGTACAAGTCGGTTGGGTTGTCCTTACAAAAGCGGACGGTGGTGGAAATTGCTCAAGGCGCTGGAATGGGATTCACCCTCGTGGGTGGGCTATTTGTTGTGCAGTACGCTCTGGGCTATGTCGAACCAACTCTGATGAGTCCAAATATCTATTACGTCGTGCGCTCATTCGTTGCGAGTCTACTTTTCTTTGCTGTCTTTGCCTTCGGTGAGGAATTGATGTTTCGTGGATACGCGTTTCAAACACTCATAGAAGGCACGAATCCCCGGACGGCAATTATCGTGATGTCCATCTTCTTCGGGGGTGCACACTTGGCCAATCCGAGCCTCGGTCTCCTTTCGATACCGAACGCTATATTCGCAGGTTTGAACGTGCTCCTTGCTGGGGTGTGGTTCTCGATCGCGTACCTCAAGACGAAATCACTCTGGTTTCCGGCAGCGCTCCATATATCGTGGAATTTTTCCGAGGGGTTCTTGTTTTCATTTCCGGTAAGCGGTATCACTTACGGTGACCGCTCCCTGCTCCAGCTTGAACAATCCGGTCCCGGCTGGGTGACGGGCGGTCCATTCGGTCCAGAGGGGGGAATCCTCGCGACAGTAGCGATCGTCGGATCGATAATCTTCATCCTGAAATCTTCTCACATTCGTGTCGGCGAGGGGGCTTGGAATCGACAGGAGTTTTTCTTGAGCAGCCTTCTCCCGAAGAACGGCTCCCGCAAAAAGGTATGAACCGTTGTATTCTCGTCCTTACCGTGCTTGTTCCGGTCGTCTGTCCCGTCCGTGGTCAGACCATTGTGGATGGAGAACTCGAACAGGCCATCGTTCGAGGGATCGATCATATCTACAACATGGAGTTTGAAGAAGCCGATCTGGTTTTTACGCGCATTGTCGAAACGATGCCAAATCATCCTGCCGGCCATTTCTTCCTTGCGATGACAGATTGGTGGAGAATTCTGGGCGACCGCGAAAATGAGGAGTTGGAGAAAGGATTCTACAATCGACTCGACCATGTGATCGACCTTTCTGACAAGCGCCTTAAGAATAACAACACGGACTACATCGGGCTTCTCTTCAAAGGGGGTGCGCTTGGCTTTCGTGGGCGGCTTCGGGCGCTGAAGAGGCAGTGGATGCGGGCTGCCAATTCTAGCAAGGCGGCTATCGATGTGGTCGAATACGCCTTGAAACTCTACCCGGAAAGCTACGATCTTCTCCTGGGAATCGGGATGTACAACTACTACTTGGATGTGATAGGCGATGAATACCCGTTTTTGAAATTGTTTGTATTGTTCCTTCCTAAAGGAGACAAGGAGTCAGGCATTGATCAATTGACGCTTGCATCTCAACGCGCTCGATATGCTTCGACTGAAGCGACGTACTTTCTGCTCCAGTTGAACTTCTATTTTGAGAAGCAATACCTGAAATCTCTGGAGCTCGCTCGCTCACTCCATGAACGCTATCCTCAAAACGCACTCTTCCATCGATACGTGGGGCGCTGTTATGCCGCCCTGAATCGATGGGGGGACGTCAGGACAGTCTTCGATGACGTGCTCGCCCGGTATTCCGTTCACCGACCGGGATACGGTACCATTGTAGCTCGGGAAGCGTACTACTACCTCGGTGTTTACTCCATAAACGCAGGAGAAGACAGCATTGCGCTCGCACTTTTCTCTCGGTGCGACGAGTTGAACCGCGAACTCGATCAGGATGAGGCGTCAGGATTTACAGTTCTGACAAATTTGAAGATCGGTATGATCTACGACAGACAGAAGAAGCGCGCGCTTGCAGTTCAACAGTACCGGAAGGTGCTTTCAATGAAAGATTACAAAGAAGCGCACAAGTCGGCAAGCCTCTACCTGAAGTCGCCCTACGGAGAATTCTAGAAGGCCCCATGGACTACGGCTGGGTGTCGATCCTTCCCCCGATCATTGCCATCGTTCTCGCAATCTGGACCCGCCAGGTATATATTTCCCTCTTTCTCGGCATCTGGTTGGGTTGGTCGATACTATCAGCTTGGGATCCGATCGATGGACTCGCCCGAGCTATTCATGCATGTATCGACGTTTTCAATGACGCCGACAATACTCGCGTCATAATGTTTAGCTTGTTGGTTGGAGCTCTCATCACGCTAATGCAAAGGTCAGGAGGAGTTCAGGGTTTCATCCGTCTCGTGCTGGAGAAAAAACTTGTCCGTAGCCGCCGTGCAGCCAACCTCTTCGCAACTGTCGTTGGAACGCTCATTTTCGTCGAGTCAAACATCACCTGCCTCATCACGGGAGCGGTTTCGCGTCCGATTTTCGACAGACTCAAGATATCACGAGAACGGCTGGCGTACGTGTGCGATTCCACTTCCGCACCAGTGTGTATCCTCATTCCGTTGAACGCTTGGGGTGCCTATGTGATGGGCCTTTTATCGAGTGAGGGAATCGAGTCGGAGGCAACACTTTTCCTTGCTGCATGGCCTTTCGACTTCTACGCGTTCTTCGCCTATTTTCTTGTTGTCCTGACTGCGTTATTGGGAAAAGATATCGGTCCAATGAAAAAAGCTGAAACTCGTGCGATGACAGAGGGCAAGCTTTTAGCCGACGGAGCGGTTCCAATGATGTCGGAAGAAGTGACGCTCCTTGAACCGAAGGAAGGAATCCCTCTACGATCTCGAAACATGCTGATTCCTGTCGGAGTGATGGTCGTGATGATGCCGATCGGGTTGGCGATCACGGGTCAAGGGGATCTAACTGCGGGTTCGGGTTCAACCGCGGTTCTGTGGGGTGTACTGGCAGCGGTCGTGGTCGGAGCGATCATGTATCGGGTGCAAAACCTTCTTACCGTAACCGAGCTGATGAATCTCATTCTCAAGGGGATGGGTGGACTCGTACCGCTGGCGACTGTGATGATGCTTGCATTTGCCATTGGGGACATGACGAGAGCGCTCGGCACGGGCGTCTTCGTAGCGAGCGTTGCGAGCGAAGCGCTCAATCCGGTTTTCATCGCTGCCATCGTGTTTCTTTCGACGGCTTTCGTTGCTTTTTCCACGGGCACGAGTTGGGGAACATGGGCCGTCATGATGCCCATCGCCATTCCCACTGCACTCGCGATGGACGTCAGCCTGCCTCTCACGGTGGGCGCGGTGCTGTCAGGTGGGATTTTCGGTGATCATACCTCGCCAATCTCCGATACGACACTTGTCTCTTCCATGTCTGCTGCGAGTGATCACATCGACCACGTCAAGACTCAGCTCCCGTACGCATTAATTGCGGGAATGATCTCGTTGGCGCTCTACCTGATTTTTGGGATGGTTTTGGCTTGAAACCACTTGGGCCATACGATCGACAAATCTTCCGATGATTGCGACAGTCATTTTTCTTGGTCTCATCGTGGCTTTAGCGGAGGTCCTGGGCGGCTCTCTCGTGGTGATGCAGAAAAAGTGGCCGAGCAGCGTGCAGGAATACTTCATCGCGCTTGGCGCTGGATTTCTCTTGGCGCTGGTTTTTCTCAAACTGATTCCGGAGAGCATTGAGAAGGTCGGCTCCACAGCTCCACTCTTTTTCATCACGGGATTTGCCGTAATTCACTTGTTCGAACACACCCTCGTCGGTCATCTCCACTTTGGAGAGGAAGTCCATCCGGAGGCGATGGTGTCAGGGATTGCAAGCGTGACAGCCTTTTCTGGCCTGTTCATTCATGCTTTTTTTGACGGTCTGTCCATTTCGGTCGGAATGCGGTTTGATTTCTATCTTGGGTTCTTGATTTTTTTCGCGGTGCTTCTACACAAGCTGCCGGAAGGGCTCACGGTAGCGTCAATCATGATGGCTGCCGGTCGGTCGCGAAAGACTGCATTTCTTGCCACCGCCGCTATCGGTTTTGCAACGATGCTGGGGATATTGACGATTTTCGTGTTTGCAACCGTCGACGAGCAGTTCACGGGTTTTGCGTTTGCCTTCTCGGCTGGAGCCGCAACGTATGTTGGCGCGAGCGATCTCATTCCGGAAATCAATCGATCCGGAAACAGGGTCATCCCATTGATCGTTTTTGCCGGAATGATCCTTTTCTACTTTAGCTCAGTTGCCCTTGAAGGGCTGCTGCGGTGAGCGGAACAACTATATTGATGGGGGAATAAATCGGGAGCGCCCTCGCTAAGCGAGTCTACGGGGAAACGAAACCTCGTCGGACATTACTCTGTCGGATTGGAGGCGAAAGGGGGTTAGAGAGGCGTCGAGAGGTACAGATATTCCTAGAAGCTTCTTCCAATCGTCACGCGATGGAGGGAACCAATTTTTCCGAGGGAGTTGAACGCGTAGTCAACTGTGTAGCGGTCAATGAGAATTCCCATTCCGAGCGAAAACCCTGCTAATCCTGCCGAAGTCCCAATTTTCAGGTCTTTTCGCCGTTCGTTGTCGTAGCCGAACCTCACCTGGATGACCTCGCTCAGTGCCAATTCACCGCCGACGGAAAACGCTCGGAGTCGCGATATCGCATCGCTCGTCTCCTCATTGAGTCTGTTAAAGCTGACATTCAGCAGAAGCGGGAGATGTTCGGGCCTGAGAGCAAAACCCACTCGGAGCTCCAGCGGAAGATCCTCTCTCGTATCGTTGTACTTGTCGATCTGACGTCCAACGTGGAGGATGCTTGCACCAATCGCAAATCGCTCCGGTGTGACTTGGTAAATTACCCCTGCATCGAGAGCCACAGCCGCAGACTGAACATCGGCGATGGAAGAGTAAATTAGTTTTCCGTTCACACCATAGTGAACGCCTCCTGATGTGACGTTCGAGTACCCCAGAACGAGCGCAAGGTCAGTCGCGCCAAAAGTCCCGAGCTTGTTTCCTCGACTATCCGTCCGGGTAAATTCACCATAGTGAATGTAGTCGATTCCTGCACCAAACCATCCGAGATTCCGAAACTGCTGGCTGTAGCTGATATGTCCGGAATTTACGTCGAGGAGATGTTTGAGAAATCCCAAAGATACCTGTTTCTTCTCAAGCGTGCTCAACCCGGCAGGGTTGTAGAAAAGCATGTTGACGTCGTTCTTGACTGCTATGAAACTGCCGCCCATGGCGGCCGCGCGTGCACCGACGTCGTTTCTGAGAAAGTTGTACGTCGTTTCACCAGCACCAGCGAAGGAAGGAGTGCAGAAGATGATTGTCAAGAAAACAACCGCGCCGACTCTCGTTGTCATACTCTTTTCCGAATGTTACCTGTTTAATCTATCAAAATTGCTCATGAAATACAAGTTCACGCCGATATCGATGCGACCTACGGAACTCGGGATTGTTTTACATATTGGTTGCAAATGAGCGGAAATGTTGCTATATTAAAACTGGTTTTCCAGAATATATTTGTGCTCGATAGGAGTGTTAAATGAAAGTAGGAATCCATCCGTCATATAAGCGGTGCGTTGTCACATGTGTCTGCGGCAATACATTCGAAACGCGGTCAACGGTGGGCGATCTCAAAGTCGAGATATGCTCGAATTGCCATCCATTCTTCACTGGAAAGCAGAAGCTCGTCGATTCCGCTGGTCGCGTGGAGAAGTTCATGAGAAAGTACCGCCAGAAGGACACGAATGTTGCCGTGAAGCAGGACCAGACTTCGTCTGATGACAGTAAGTCCAAATCAGGAAATGCGTAGGATCCCCAGGGTAAACCAACGATCGTAGGGACTGTGCATGAGAATCCCGCCGCGTGCGGGATTCGATATTTTTATCGCGTTTTCGACACGGTATGCTCCTCTGCATATTTGAAGACAACCTCGTTGGCAATTTCTACCCGCTTGTCTACCTTCGCCCTGTCTACGCTCTTCGGTGTGGCGCACTGAGCTTACGGCAGAAAATCCTCAGTCACTTCTCGCAGACACACGTAGCGTTCCATGTCCGTAGCTACCTTTTGGATTGTCTGCGAGAGAGATTCCCGGAAAACTCCGTCAACGAAATTGCAGCGGACCGATGTTTTCTTGTGAACGGGAGAATCCTTGCGGATTCTCACCTTGCGAAGCAGGTGCCGACGAAATGGAAGGAAGACCTGCTCTTTGTAGACGGCGAAACACCCGTGGCCGCGTGGGTGAGCGGAAATCGCCTCGAATACTTGAAGCGGAAGATGGGCGGTGGAACACTTGGGATCGCCGATTTTGATGGGCTTCCCCGGCGGGAGGTCGAGGCGAGACTTCTCCAGTATCCCTGGGACTTGCTGAGTGCAAATGCCCGTGAGATTGTCTCCGACGTCGCGATGATGACGAAGCGAAGCAAACGGAAGATTCAAGGCAAAGTCCACCCGGGTGTGCATTTGATCAACCGGCGTGAGATCTTCGTTGGGAAAAGGTCTAGCATCAAGCCGGGCGCCGTTCTAGATGCTGAACATGGGCCAATCTACATCGGTGATGAGGTTCAGATTCATCCGAATGCGGTTATTGAGGGTCCGGCCTTCATCGGTAGGGGAAGCGTAGTAAAGATCGGAGCAAAAATCTACGAATCGACAAGCATCGGAGAAGTCTGTAAGGTGGGTGGTGAAATCGAAGGGTCAATCGTCCACGCCTTCGCGAACAAGCAGCATGATGGATTCCTCGGCCACTCCTACATCTGTCCGTGGGTAAACCTTGGAGCTGACACAAACAACAGCGACTTGAAGAACAACTACAGCTCCGTCAGAGTGTATCTAAATGGGAAGCTATTCGACAGCGGTCAGCTCTCTGTCGGTCTGTTCATGGGTGACCATTCGAAGTCGGGCATAAACAGTATGTTCGATACCGGGACAGTCGTCGGTGTATCCTGCAATATCTACGGCGCAGGAGCTCCGTCGAAATTTGTTCCGTCGTTTTCGTGGGGAGGCAGCGAGAAACTGGTTGAGTACAGACTGTCAAAAAGCATCGATGTGGCCCAAAAAGTCATGGAACGTCGCAGCGTTCGGTTCACGGCGGCCTACGGGGATGCTTTTCGCGCGGTTTTTGATTTGACCGCAGGAGAACGGTACAGGTTGCGTGTTCATCGAGAGAATTCTTGAGGATTTGAGAGATCTTTCTTTTTGATGGTGGAGAGTAAATGACTACGAGTGAGGCGAAAGAAATCCAGAAAGAATTGTTTTTCGGTCCCCGTGGTACTGCGGTGAAAATTCTGAACCGCGTGGACCGAAGCGATGCCTACTTGGACAAGCTTCTCGATGCCGAACTTCGGTCGACCGATCTGAGTCATGTAGATAAAGGTCTTCTCGCTGAGGTTGTACACGGAGTTCTCCGGTGGCGGATGAAACTCGATTGGGTTCTGAACGGGTTTTTTCATGGGAATTTCCTGAAGGCGGAAGTCACGATCAAGAATGCCCTTCGTGTTGCGTTATACCAGATCCTCTTTCTCCACAAGATTCCCTATCACTCTGCCGTCGATGAAGCTGTGGAATTCGTGAAGCGGATTCGTGGGGATAAAGCCGCCGGGTTGGTGAACGCGGTGGTGCGGAACATCATCCGGAATCTTGATGGGATCCGATACCCCCGGCTCGAGGACGATCCCATCCAATATCTCGCCGTTGTGTATTCGCATCCCCACTGGATGGTGAAACGATGGGTTGATCGCTATGGATTTGGAGAAACAGAAAAACTCCTCGCTGCGAACAACGAGCGCCCGGAACTGAGTCTGCGGATCAACAAGCTCAAGATGGATCCTGGTCAGTTTCTTGCAGCCCTTGATCAGATGAAGGCGATCTATCGTGGGTCGACGTACATCGATTATTTCGTTCGTGTCCGGGGCATTTCGGGGATATCGCAGCTCGATATCTTCCGAGACGGGTGCTTCAGCATTCAGGATGAGAGTGCGGCCTTTCCCTCGATTTTGCTGTCACCACATCCGGGCGAACGCATTATTGACCTTTGCGCAGCACCGGGTGGCAAGACGACCCACATCGCTGAGCTGATGAAGAACAGCGGGGAAATCATTGCTGTCGATAAGTACGAAAGCAAGCTCCATCTTCTCAGAGCGAGCTGTGAGCGACTTGGCGTAAAGATCGTGAAGCTCCTCGGTGGAGTGGATGCCCGAGAACTGGACACGGCGAT
>JAZGDX010000119.1:0-4592 GCA_036478305.1 Bacteroidota bacterium | reverse complement strand
GGAGACGGATTCATGAAATACATGCAGAATGGTGGCTACCAGAAGAACCCGTTCATGCGACTCACCCTGTCGCTTACGCTGCTGTTTCTCGCGGGGTTTGTCGTCACGAACTTTGCCCTCTACTTCGCGAAAATGGACCTCACGCCCGCATCAGTACTCTCGTACTACCGCGGATCGGAGGAAGAATTCCGCCCTGCCCGTACTTTCCAGTCCTTGCTCGAGGTAACGCATTTCCATTTACCGATGATGGCGCTCGTCATCCTCCTGCTGACACACTTAGTCATCTTTGCACCCTTCTCGAAGGCAGGTAAAGTGACGTTCATCCTCGTAGCGTTCCTCTCAGGACTGTTTAACGAGGCATCAAGCTGGTTGGTCCGGTATGTGAGTGAAGATTTCGCGTTGCTCAAGATTGCCTCATTTCTCACCCTCCAGGGGAGTCTTCTGTTTCTCCTGATTTCGCTCGGTGTTTACCTCTGGCGATGGCAGTCGGGGGAGAACAGTGAAGGGTCAGACCACAACGGGCTCAAAATAGAACCTCGGCCGCAATTCGCAAAGAAAGCAGAACGCACTGTATACCCGAAACCAACGCGTTCGAGTGGAAAGAGGCCCGACTCTTTCGAATCTCGCGATGCAGGAAGGCCATGAGGCCAAACAGGTGCACGGAGAAGTCCGTCCTACCTACTGCGCGACGGGATCTCATGGCGATACAGCGCAACGGACAATTTGACTCATCACGTCGTACCTTCCTAAAGGATGGTGCTCTCATTTGCGCTGGCGTCGTCCTTGTATCTCCGTTTTCTTACTTCTTAAAGTCACCCTCCCTGCGAAGAGACAGCATCCTCGTTCAGCGCGCCACCTTCACAATGGGGACGATCGTCCAGGCTTCAGTTGTTGGCGATTCCCACTCCCACTGCAACCATGCAATCGACCTGATTTTTCGAGAATTCTACCGTATTGACCGACTCATGAGCGTGTTCAAAACAGACAGCCAGATATCGCAAATCAATCGCCAAGCGGGAAGAGCCAGCGTACATGTGGACGGATCTGTCCTTGAGATACTGGGTCTTGCGAACCAGGTAAGTAGTACTACCAACGGTGCGTTCGATGTCACGATTGAACCGTTGATGGAACTCTGGGGGTTCCGGTCGGAAGCGCATCTGCAAGCAGGGTCACAACGCCGGCCGTCCGACAGGGAAATAGCGGAAACACTCCATGCCGTCGGGCATCACAATGTGATCATCGAACAGAATTCGTTGAGCGTCGTCCTCGCTCATCCGCGGTCACGCATAGACCTCGGTGGAATTGCAGTCGGTTATTCGTTGGATCGCGCCGCCGAGATCCTGAGAGCCGAAGGAGTCGAGAGCGCACTCATTAACCATTCTGGCGATCTATTTGCGCTGGGTAGCCCGCCGGACAGCGACGCCTGGGAGGTTCGAATTGCCGATCCGTTGCAGCCGGAAAGAGCGTGCACGAGTGTGCAGCTCAGGGATCGTGCGCTGTCCACCTCGGGTAGCTACGGGAATTTCCGTGAGATCGAGAGTGAACGATTTGGGCACATTATAGACCCGACGGATGGATTTCCGAGCGAAGCTGTGCTCAGCACGACAGCTATCGCACCGAATGCAGTCGCGGCGGACGGACTATCGACGGCCTCTTTCGTCCTCGGTCCGGAGCGATCGGAGGCGGTGCTGCGACGGTTCACCGATGTCGAGCTCATTTCGATCATTCGGAGGGATGGAAAACTTGAACTGGTTCATCAGCAGAGTCCTTCGAGCACTCTTTGAACTCGTACTTGGCGATCCCCCTTGGCTTCGCTTCCTCTGCACCAGCGCGAAACTTTCTGACCGCGATCTCTGTTGTTCAGATTAGTCAAATGGCATTTCAGAGGTAGTCATGTCTTCATCACGATTTCTCACCGGTTCGGGAATCACTCTAGGCGTAGCCGCGCTTATGATTCTCCTCACGGTCATGAATGTCGAAGCTACACGCCCAGAGAACATAGTGGACGAAGAGGCCCCGGAAGTAGTCGGCGTGGCCTGGCTCAATTCAGGTCCGCTAAGGATTGGGGATTTACGGGGTAAAGTCGTTCTTGTCGATTTCTGGGAATACACCTGCATTAACTGCTTGCGCACCCTCCCCTACGTCACGGAATGGAACAGGCGGTACGCGGACAAAGGGCTCATCATCATCGGTGTTCACACGCCCGAGTTTGAGTTCGGGAAGGAAGTGGACAACGTCAAGGATGCTGTGAAGCGGCTCAACATCGAGTATCCCGTCGTGCTGGACAATGAATATGAAACGTGGTCGAACTACGAGAACAGGTACTGGCCTCGGAAATACCTGGTGGACAAAGAAGGAATCATACGGTATGACCACATCGGCGAGGGTGCATACGGCGAAATCGAAAATGAGATCCAAAAGTTGTTGAGGGAAATCCACCCCGCGTACCAGCTTCCAGCGATCATGGAACCGGTTCGAGGAGCCGATAAACCTGGCGCGGTCTGCTATCCGGTCACTCCTGAGCTCTACTGCGGATACTTGCGCGGACGCCTGGGAAATCCAGCGGGGTATTCTGCAGAAACGATTATCGACTATGAAGATCCAGGTGAACACGTCGATGGAAACATCTATCTCAATGGCAGATGGTACAACAGCGGCGAGTTTGTGCAGCACGGCGAACAGACGGATTCTCTCAACGATTACATTGCCATCAAATATCATGCACTTGAAGTCAATGCCGTGATCAAGCAATCGGGACGAGATGCCTTCAAGGTATACATCACGCAGGACGGAAGGAATATAGCTCCGGAGGATCGCGGGGACGACGTGCAGGTGAAAGCGGACGGGCGGACATTCCTTCTCATCAACGAGCCAAGGATGTACAACATCATTCGCAACAAGATCTTCGGTTCTCATGAGCTTCAGTTGGCCTCAATGTCCGGTGAGTTCGAAATTTATGCATACACCTTCGGTTCATGTGAGATTCCATAGGGCTTGAGAGTGATTACCGGGTGCCGTCTACCCCCCCCCATCTTTTCGAGAATGCTTCGCTAGACCCACCAAACACCTTTGGCGAACGGGCTGGCTGCTTCACGAACAATGATGTTGCTGACTGGTTCAGAACAGACCTCCATCAGAGGAACATGGGGCCGAGCCCCGAACACCTTGCCAGTCGCTGGAAGCTAGTGGGCACATCCTCGGGTGCTCCCGGGTGCCTCAACTGGCCGTCAGCAGCGTTGTGTTGCCGATGTGGAAATGCGTCAGAGTTTCTCTTGAATTTTTTTTGTTTTGTTATTACTTTTAGGTTCGCAGGTTTTCAAAGCTTGGGAGCATATCATGTCGATCACCGTTACGAACCTCTCGAAATATTTTGGGGATGTGCGTGCGGTGGATGGAATATCGTTTACCATCCCGTCCGGACAGATTCTCGGCTTCCTCGGCCCCAACGGTGCCGGGAAGACAACCACGATGCGGATGATCACCTCGTACCTCCTACCGACCGAGGGAACGGTAGAAATCGACGGTCTGGATATCCGCACCCATGAAATCGCGGTACGCAAGATCGTCGGGTACCTTCCGGAACAGAACCCACTCTACTCCGACATGAACGTGCTCGATTACCTCGAGTATTCGGGCTCACTCCAGGGCATTCCGAAGCGAGACCTCGCAGCGAGGGTTAAAGACATGGTCGGTGTCTGCGGTCTGAGCGAAGTGAAACACTTGGATATCGGTCAGCTTTCCAAGGGCTACCGTCAGCGGGTGGGACTGGCTCAAGCAATGATCCATGACCCCAAGGTCCTCATTCTCGACGAGCCAACGAGCGGTCTCGACCCGAACCAAATCGCCGAAATTCGCAATCTCATTAAGTCACTGGGAAAGGAGAAAACGTTGATCCTCTCCACGCACATCCTTCCGGAAGTGCAGGCGACGTGCGATCGGGTTCTGATCATCAATCGCGGAAAAATCGTCGCTGACGGGTCACCAACAGAACTCCAGGGAAGCTTTCAGGGAAAGGACCGCCTGCATGTGGAGGTGAAATCCACGGACGGCGTCTCCCTTGATGACATCACGCAGACGTTGAGCAAGCTGCCGAACATCGAAACAGTCAAACCGGCGCCAGATCGGGGTCAGGACCTTCGAGTCATCGTGGAAACGAACAAGGGGCTCGACGTGCGCGAACAGGTCTATCGAGCCTGCGTCGATAAAAGTTGGGTCTTGATCGAGCTGCACCGAGTGCAAACGAGTCTTGAGGAGGTTTTCCACCAACTGACGACGGAAACGTAGGCCAATGATCAGCAACGTGCAAACAATTTTCATCAAAGAGCTGAGGTCGTTTTTTGGTTCACCTGTCGCTTATATCGTCATTGTTGTCTTCCTGGCACTTCTCGGCTGGTTTTTCTGGAATGATGTTTTCATCGTGAACCTTGCGACACTCCGCCCGCTTTTCGAAATAACCCCGTTCCTATTGCTGTTCTTCGCACCGGCCATCACGATGCGCCTCATATCCGAAGAGAAAAAGATCGGAACTCTCGAGCTCCTCATCACAAAACCGGTGAGCGAATTCGAGATCGTTGCCGGGAAATTCCTCGCGG
>JAZGDX010000118.1:0-6354 GCA_036478305.1 Bacteroidota bacterium | reverse complement strand
TGGAATGGAACTTCGGGAGTAAGACAGGTTTCTTCGTGGTCGAATCCAATTCCATTTCGATCCGTCATGCTCAAATAGGAGTCGTGACGGCGCCAACAGTAACCTCAACGCAGTTTGAAATCGCGCTCTCTCGAACAGCGCTGCCCGACGGACAGACGCCGCTTTTTCAATCCGATACGTTACGGATTGTTTTTGTAGACAGAGGCCCTGGGGGAGATCTGCTGCCCAACGGTGGAAACGGCGTGCTGTATGTGTTCGACAATTCCCCTGTGCCACCCCTAGCGAGTCTCACACTTCGAAGGCAGGCGGAAGACCACCTGCGCGTTCTGAGTTACAATGTCCTGGTTGATGGTCTGTTCGAACCGGCCAGATTGCCATCCTTTGAGCGGATCCTGAGAGCTATCGAACCAAATTTGATCGGCTTTCAGGAGATTTACAACCACAATGCACAGGAGACGGCGAACCAGGTTGAGTCAATGCTTCCTTCATCGGGAGGGGAGCAGTGGTATTCTTCGAAGGTCGCACCGGATATTGTCGCAGTCAGTCGTTACCAAATTACTGACACTTATGCGATTGATGGTAATGGTGCTTTCCTGATCGATCTGCGGCCGGCGTTTAATTCCAATCTACTATTGATAGTTGCCCATCCGCCTTGCTGTGCGAACAATGAAGGCAGGCAGCGAGAGATTGACGCGATGATGGCGTTTATCCGGGACGCGAAAGCTCCCGGTGGTGTCCTTGACCTTGCACCGAGCACGCCGATCCTTATCGTCGGCGACATGAACCTGGTAGGTTTTTCTCAACAGCTCAAAACGCTACTTACCGGAGACATCGTGAATGTCAACACGTACGGACCTCCATTCGCACCGGACTGGGACGGAAGTGATTTTGTCGACCTGATGCCGCGTCATACTGACCTGCCGATGACGTTCACATGGTTTAATCCGTCCAGCAGCTTTAGCCCAGGTCGGCTTGACTTCATCGTTTACAGCGAGAGCCTCCTGGACATCGGGAATAACTACACACTTTTCACACCCTCGATGTCCGAAGACTCTCTCGTGGCCTACGGCTTGCAGGCGAGTGATGTGATCCTCGCCTCCGATCATTTGCCTGTCGTTTCAGACTTCGCGTTTCCTGCCGTGACAGCGCTTCACTCAGAAAATGAAGGAGCGGTACCCAAAAGGTTTTCGCTTGAACAGAATTACCCGAACCCGTTCAACCCGGTCACCACGATTCGATACGGACTACCCCATCCCAGCCATGTGCGGCTCCATGTTTACGATATCCTCGGCCAGCACATTAAGACACTTGTCGATGAACAAAGAGAACCGGGGAATTATCAAGTCGTGTGGGGTGGGCGATCGGAAGACGGGCGCCGCGTTGGCTCCGGCGTGTATTTCTACACAATTCGTGCTTCAGAGCTCGGTCGCGGGCAGGTTATTGAGTATGTGGAAACGAGGAAACTTATTCTTCTCCAATGACTTTCAATCGGGGCTCAAAGTTATCGAGCACCCGCGATTCACATACGCAACTGCCGTGGAATAGATCATCGTGACTGGAAACTGGATTCGGTAGGGGTGAGGCATGCATCGCCCCTACTGGCGAATATATAGCATGTTAAGCCGTGAAGATCGTTTCGGTGATATCTATCGATCTTGGTCTGGAGACATTAATATTGACGTATATCAAGAAATCTTAGTGCTAAAAAATGCCTGATCCAAAACAGCTTCCCTATCGTCTGAAACTTCTGGACGATGACTCCCTTCTTGTTCGGGAGATCGTGTTGAAGGAACTCGCCTCATTTGGACCAGCGCTGGAAGAGGAGCTCGCGCGTCAGGGAGCTTCACCTCATATCTACAGGATTCCTGCAATCCAGACTATCCTCGAGGATCAAAACAGGATATGGGTGAAAAAACGTTGGTCAACCTGGTTCCGACTCAAGGAAGACAGGCAGAGGCTCGAAGCGGCTTTGAATTTAATCGCCCAGTTCCAGAACGGAAAAAGTTACCCGGTCAAGCTGAAATCGTTGCTCGACGAGCTTGCTAGAGAATATGACTCCACGTATAAGAACAGGGATGCACGCGTGCTTTCCAATTTTCTTTTCAAGGTAAAGCGACTGGAAGGTGCCCGTTCGGATTACTACAACGCACTCAGCAGCAACCTGGTGCACGTGATTGAAGAGAAGCGTGGAATCCCTATCAGTCTGGCTTGTATTTACATTTTGGTGGGGCACCGTCTGGGCCTCAATATCCGTGGAGTCAACTTCCCAGGGCATTTTCTTGCACGAGCTTCCATCGGAAAACGGAAGATTATTGTCGATTGTTTTAATGGCGGCCGTTTCCTCGATGAAGGGGAGCTGGCGAAGTTGAAGAATGCTGTCCCCATTGTGATCGACCATATCACCCGACTTGAATGTGATGCCCGAACGATCATTGGTCGTGTTCTTCGAAACCTCATCAACGCCTACCATCGGGCAAACAATGAGGCTAACGTTCGATGCATGGGTGACTTGCTGAAAACGTTAGGAATGGAGGATGTGTCATTAGAATAGAGATTCTGTTGGTCTCCGCAGCTTACTCACATTGAGGGGATCAGCCATGCGCCTCGCAAAACAAATCATCCGGGGAATAATCTTCACCACTGTACTTTTCTTCGACTGCCAACGGGAATCGAAATCACCGTCAGTCATCGAAGGTACCGTTGTTTCCACGGACGGAATCCGAATCAGTTACCAGGTGCAAGGGGGCGGAGAGCCGGCACTCGTATTTGTTCACTGTTGGTCGTGCGATCGGTCCTATTGGAACGAGCAGCTGAATCACCTTGCTCGGCGGCACAAAGTGGTAGCCATAGACCTCGCCGGCCATGGTGAGTCTGGACTCGGTCGTGAAAGCTGGACGATGGCGGCATTTGGTGGGGATGTCGTGGCTGTAGTTGAGAAACTAGACCTTGATCCCGTTGTACTGATAGGGCACTCAATGGGCGGACCCGTTATTCTCGAGGTGGCACGGCGGATCCCGGATCGAGTAATCGGATTGGTAGGTGTGGACACGTTTCAGGATTTCGAGGCGAAGTATACCGACGAACAGCTGGAGGAATTCCTTGTACCCATGAGGATAAACTTTACTGAAGCCACGAGACAGTTCGTGCGGAATTTCATGTTCACTGAAAATACCGATTCTGCTCTCGTCGAGAAGATTGTCGCTGACATGTCAGCCGCTCCTCCGGAAGTCGGTATCGGTGCGCTCGAAGCGGTTTTTCAATACGATTATGAACTGGCACTCCAGAGGCTCCGCGCCCCCATCCGCTGTATCAACTCCGACAAGTATCCGACGAACGTCGAAGCGAACCGCCGGCATTCTGATTCATTCGCCGTGGTGCTCATGCCTGGGGTAGGCCATTTCGTAATGATGGAAGACCCGGAGACGTTCAACCGTTTGCTCGAGGAGAATGTGAATGAGCTGGTCCGTACGGCATCTTCCTCAGAGTGAATTCGTTACAACCATTGGGAGTCAGGCTGGAGAGATGTCCGATGTCGTTGGAGGAATTGGTTGCGTCTGGGCGCGGAATATACAACATCCTAGTATGCTGAGACTTCTTTCTTGAACCGGATACCAAGAGTGTTCAGTTCACTCAGAACTGGTCCGTAGATTGCTGGATGGATCGGGATTTGACAACCGGTGATAGGAAGCTGTTTGCTCAGGAGGATTTTTGTGACTATACCGATCGAAAGGCCGACGGTATTTGCCATCGCCGTGAAGCCGTTCGGATCCCCGAACTCAACGAGCGTTGATCGTATTTTCTCCCTGTGATTTTCCCCTTGACGATAGGATGCCTCGAAGTCCTGAACGATTGCAGCCATGTCGCGTCCATTTGGCGGGAGCTGGAGTTTCTTCACGAGGAGATGGATGAGGGCCTCGGCGGCGGTGACGACTTCAGCTGAGATCGGTTCTGATGAAAATAGCCCCAGCCATCGAAGATTTTCCATAATTCTTCCCGTCGGACTGATGTTCAGGTAGTTTGCCACTCGCTGCTCGAGATTTGCCCCAGAACTCTGTGCGGGCAAAAACATCTCGATCAAGTCTCCATACGCGAGTTTACTCGAACTTACAATCCGCAATGTTTCATTGGGGAGGCCAAGTCGTACAATCTGAAGCCACGTTTCTGACCAGCCGGGATACCGGAGTGTTCCTCGAATCATTGTACCCACCTGTTCAAGTCCAAACAACTTCTGATAGCGAAGAGAATCTCCACTCGTGTACGCTTCGAACTCCCCGATGCCCTCTAGCTCGACAGACCAAGTTCTCTGAAAGACCTGATGAAACGGTAGGATCTTGGTCTTTCCATCCTCAAGGAACTGAGCACCGTGTTCTCCCGCCATCGCGACGTTCCGAGGGTTCCACGTGATGCAGTACCTCAACGGGTTGACAGCAGCTTCCGGTGCGGGCAGGGCGCTTCCGTATGACCTGAACGAAGTAACAGTGCCTCCCCGGTTCTTCACTTCCTGAATGATGGACATTGCGGACATGTGATCGAGGCCGGGATCCAGACCGACTTCCGTGAGGATGAGTATACCCTTACGGTGAGCATCAAGGTTGAGGTTGCTGAGGTGGATATCCTGGTAGGAAGCGGAGACCATGTGCTTCCCATGTCGGACACAATCGGACGCGATCAAGTACTGATAGGCCGGGGCCAGCATGTTGACGACTACATCAGCCTTCTCGATGAGCGTTGATCGCATCGCTCCATCGTTTACGTCGAAGGCGATCGCGTCACCGCGGGGGTGATTCCCCACAAGCCTCCTCGCCGCCTGGGGGGCTTTGTCAACAACCGTTACGAACCAGTTTTGTTCTTCCGCTCTCTCGAGGAAGTATGATACGAGGCAAGTCGTACTCCGTCCCGCGCCGAGAACAAGGATTTGTTTCATGCGAACACACCCTCGTAACAGGATCTCTTCGGTCCTGTTTCTGAATCATTGAAACTCCAGTCAACGTCTATGTTTCGTGAATATGCGCTGCCAAGTATTGAAAATCTGAAGTCAGTGTTCCCTGATGCACGATCACTGCCTTTATGAATTCTAGTGGGATGGTGAGCTCTTCACGCGGAACGTTGTAATCCGCTGCAACCAGAGGGGGGACAAATGGAAGCAAAGTCTCGCCGAACGCGTTGGATGATTCGACGGGAAGCTCAGTCGGGAGTTTGTCAACAGCAAGTACGACTGGACCGTGACCTTCCCATCCATCGATCGGCCGGTCCGTCGAGGGTTCATACACGTACACCGGGTTCTTGGAATTCGTGGCTTTAACTGTGACTTCGATCGATCCCTCGATATCGCAGGTGATGTCGCCGATGACCTGAAGCCGTGGTTGAGAGGATGGACTATACAATGATTTCAGGAAGCGTTTCGTGAGAATTCGTGGGAAACGAGGTTCCCAGTAAATCCCGTGGATGATCATTGTGAGATAGGGAACGAATTTCTCAAACCGACTCTGATATTGCTCCGGGTGACTGTTGAACTCCTGGAGGTCGAACCCCGCCTCGGAAGCGCTCCTTTCATAGAGATGCGCTTTCTTGAATGCGATGGGATACACGACATTGTTCGAGAATTTCCCGGAATCGAAAAACGACGGGAGTGCATCCGGGAGGATGTTGACTACAGGGAGAAGATCGAAGATGTACTGCGCCGCGTTGGCGACTTTTCCGTAGCCTGTGAAGCCACACAGAAAGGGGACGATCTGACTCGGTAAGCCCTCTTCTTGAATCCTCTTGCCGACCTCTCGAATGGCAGACTCGGCTTCTGCGAGACTATAGTAGGAATTCGCTTGCCGAATTTCTTCAAAAGGGTTCTCAATGCCTATTGAACGCAGTCGTCTGCCCAACACCCAGAGGGAATCGATCATCCCGGCGTATCCAGCAAACTCGCCGAACGCGATGATACGCCGCCCTTTGTCATTTCTCACGAGCTCATAGTCGAGCAATGTATTGCCCGCCTCGATAAATCGCTTGAGCATTGGCATGTTATGCCGTTGACCTTTGGCCGTGTGGGAAAAAATGCAATACGGTTTACCGGGGATGATATCGGGAATCGGGACCTCTTTGAGTCCGAAGATGATGTTGCAGCCGGACAGGTCGGAATTTACCCTGGCACCTGCTTGCTCGTATTCATTTTCCTTAAAGATTCGACTTCCGGACGGCTCAATGAGTACGTCGATGCGATGCTGGTAGATGAGAGTCTTCACTTGTTTCGGTGTGAGAGGAGCACGGCATTCCGTAGAATCAATGGTCTCCGTGCGAATTCCAACAATGTTTTCCATGAGATTCGTATTCTGTCAGTGTCAAACTCGTTCTCGGACGGTC
>JAZGDX010000117.1:0-6624 GCA_036478305.1 Bacteroidota bacterium | reverse complement strand
GGTTCACTGAGCGTGTCATCAAAATTCGGCACGAACTTGACTGTGTCCTTCTCAATGTCCCTCAGCATGTCCTCCGCGATCCGTCCAAGCCGAACCTCAGTGTATCGCATGGCCGCAGGAGCGTCGCCGTCCACCGAGCCAAAATTTCCCTGACCATCGACAAGTGGGTACCGGAGAGAGAACTCCTGCACCATGCGAACCATCGCGTCGTAGACGGCTGCATCGCCGTGCGGGTGGTACTTCCCGAGCACCTCTCCAACACTGCGTGCGCTCTTCTTGTAGGGCCGGCTGCTCCCCACGCCGAGGTCATACATGCCATACAGCACGCGCCGATGGACCGGCTTCAGCCCATCACGAACATCGGGAAGAGCACGCGCCACGATCACGCTCATGGCGTAATCGATGTAGGAGCCCTTCATCTCCTCTTCGATGTCGACGGGGACAATTTTTTCCGCTGTGATTACCATCACGTATATGTACAGTTCTCACACATCGAGGTTCCGGACATACTTCGCATTCCTTTCAATAAACTCTTTCCGCGGCTCCACTTCCTCACCCATCAGTGTTGAGAAGGTTTTCGCAGCCTCGGCCGCATTTTCGAGCGTGACCTGGAGAATCGTCCTCGTCTCCGGATTCATCGTCGTTGTCCAGAGCGTCTCGGGGTTCATTTCGCCAAGTCCTTTGTAACGCGAAATGACGATGTTTCCATCGCGCCCAGAAATTGCCTGTACTCCCTCCGCCGATTCCTGGACCTGCTGTTTCAGTCTTGCTTTCCTTCCATCCTTCGAAGTCCGCAATCGCTTGAGAATTTCTTCCTTCTCATCCTCGTCAAACGCATAGTGTTCATCTTTTCCTTTTTTGATCCGGTAGAGGGGCGGCTGTGCGATGTACACCTTCCCGAGCTCAATCAAAGGCTGCATGTGTCGAAATAAAAACGTCAGCAACAGCGTGCGAATGTGGGAGCCATCGACATCAGCATCGGTCATTATGATGACTTTTCCGTATCGCAGCTTTGACTCGTCAAAATCCTCGCTGCCAATGCCTGTACCGAGCGCCGTCACGATAGCAGTGATCTCGTTGTTTTCCAGAATCTTGTGAAGGCGGGCCTTCTCGACGTTCAGGATCTTCCCCTTGATCGGAAGAATTGCCTGGAACCGGCGATCGCGCCCCTGTTTTGCACTGCCGCCGGCGGAATCACCCTCCACGATATAGATCTCACAGTGGTCAGGGTCCGTGATAGTACAATCGGCGAGTTTTCCTGGAAGGCTCGACGACTCCAGCGCACTCTTCCGCCGCGTTAGGTCACGTGCCTTCCGCGCGGCTTGGCGTGCTTCAGCGGCACGCAGAGACTTCTCGATCATTTTTCGAGCATCGGCCGGATGTTCATCGAGCCAAGTCGCCAGCTGATCGCCGACGATCGTCTCGACGATACTCTTGGTCTCACTGTTGCCGAGCTTCGTTTTCGTCTGTCCTTCGAACTGCGGCTCGGGCACCTTGACGCTAAGGACAGCGGTAAGACCCTCGCGGAAGTCTTCCCCTGTAAGCTGGATTTTGTCGGTCTTGATTAGCTCGTTCTTGTAACCATAGTTGTTGAGAGTTCGGGTGAGGGCAGTTCGGAATCCCACGAGGTGCGTTCCACCCTCATGGGTGTTGATGTTGTTGACATAGCTGAACACGTTTTCGTTATACCCATCATTGTACTGCAATGCAGCCTCGACGACGGTACTTTCCTTTTCACCCATGATGAACACCGGAACTTTCTGGATCCGCGCAACCGTAGAGTCGATGTAGCGCACGAACTCAACAAGACCCCCCTCATAGTGATATGTCTCTTCGCGACCCGATTTGACACCAGCGATCTTGAGTGAAACATCCTTGTTGAGAAATGCAAGCACACGAAGCCGCTCCGCGATCGTGTCAAACTTGAATTCCCTGTTCTTGAAAATCTTCTGGTCAGGTAGAAACGTTACTCTGGTCCCCGTCCTCATCGTCTCGGCTTTCCTGATCACCTTTACCGCTTCCAGTGGCTCCCCGCGGCGGTACTTTTGGCACCACACCTTCCCGTCACGGTACACCTCCACCTCAAGCCACTCGGAGAGGGCATTCACGACCGACACACCGACACCGTGCAGGCCACCCGACACCTTGTAGGTCTGCTTGTCGAACTTGCCACCCGCATGGAGAACTGTCATGACCACTTCCAGCGCCGAGCGACCCTCTTCCGGATGAATATCGACAGGTATTCCACGCCCGTCGTCCTCGATCGTCACGGAGCCGTCCCTGTTGAGGCACACGACAATGTTCCTGCAGAATCCAGCGAGCGCCTCGTCGATGCTATTATCGACGACCTCGTAGACGAGATGATGAAGACCACGTGCACTCACGTCACCGATGTACATAGCAGGCCGATGACGAACAGCCTCCAGGTCCTTCAGCACCGTGATCTTCTCGGCGTCGTAATCCCCACGTTTCTTCTGCGTTTTGGCTCGGCGGGAAGGTTTCTGCTCGAGGGGCTTTACCTTGTCAGGGAGTTGCAATTCGGGAATTGGAAGCGCTTTTACCACTTCTTTTTTTCGCGATCTGGTTCCTCTTCCACGCACACCGGGAGCCTGCCCGACCTGTCTGCCCACCTTCACTCTGCCTTTCGCCATACAAATCCCTTGTGTGTTCTGCGCCTAGTTATCGAAAAATGATATCTTTCACGACATCGTGCTTCATGACCGAGTTGATCCTTCCGAGAATGTCCTTCTTCCTCAGAGTCAACTCGTTTCTCCACGTTGGCCTGTCAACGCTGATGTACAACTTGCCATTTTCGATTCTCGTTGCCTTAGCCCGACGCGCAATCGTCTCCCCGACGATCTCGGGCCAACGCTGGATGATTCGTTCCTGATCGTAGCGCTTCTCCAGCCCAAAATCGGCGATGAGCCTCTTGATGACGGCCGCAACAGACTCAGACTTCGGTTTCCGCACAACGGGTAACTCCATCGCCGACGTGAATTTCTCTCCAGTCTTCCTTACCATCCACTAATTCGGCCAATCGAACGGTGTCAGTACTCGTGACGAACGTTTGCCCTAACTTGTCCAAGATGCCGAGTAGCTTTCTCGATCTATTCAGGTCTAGTTCCCCGAACACATCATCAAGCAGCACAAGTGGTTTCTCCCCGGAGATGTCTTGGAGATAAAGAAACTCTGCGAGCTTCAGAGCTACCAAAAACGTCTTGTGTTGACCCTGCGACGCATAACGCCGCACGTCGAGCTTATTGATCCGGAGACGAAAATCATCGCGATGAGGGCCTACCAGCGTCGAGCCGATCCTCATTTCCTCCTCTGCCCGCTCACGAAGCCGAAGTTGGAGCATTTCTTTGATCTTCTCCTCTGTCAAGCTCGGATCAGCCTCCTCGAATGGCATGTAGGAAAGTGTTGGTTCCTCATCGATCCCGGCAAGCCAGCTGTATGCGTTCTTTAAGTGGTTACCAAATTCGCCGACAAACCGCAGACGCCCGGAAACCAGGCGGCTCCCGTACTTCAACAATTGCTCATTCCAGGACTCCATTACCTCAGGGCTCTCGGACTGTCCAGCGAAGCCACTTGATAACACCCGGTTCCGGAGTTTCACGACCTTACGGTACTGAACGAGATCTGCGCAATATCTCGAGCTCGACTGGCAAATAACCAAGTCAACAAACCTTCGTCGTTCCGCGGGCGCGCCCCTTGTGATGCCGCTGTGCTCTGGAGAGAGAATAACAACCGGATATTTCCCGATCATCGAGGAGAGTCTCTCAACTCGTCCTCCATTGATCCACACCACTTTCTCACTTCTGAACCCGTCGTACCCAACGCGAACAACACTCTCGAGGCCTCCGTCGGAGTGGAATGTTCCCTCAACGTTGAAAACCTCTTTTCCGATTGACAGGACGACAGCATCGGAGTTTGCACTAAAACTCTTCGTCAGCGCTAAAAAGGAAATGGCCTCGAGGATGCTCGTCTTCCCGCTGGCGTTTGGTCCAACGATGAGGTTCCCACGAGGGGCCCACGTAAAGACACTGCGTTCATAGTTCCGGAAGTTCTCCAGGTTCAGCTCGCGTATCGTCATCCTACTTTAGCTTCAAGGATTCAGCCGAACAGGCATGACAAGCATCAACAACTCTTCTTGCTCTCTTTGAGATCCAGGCTGGACAAGCGCAGCTCGCGTGGCCGAGCTGAATAGAAACGTCGCCTCATCGGTATCGATGTGCGACAATACATCGACCATATAGCCGGCATTAAACCCGATCTCAAGCGGCTCCTGATCATACTGACAGCTCATCAGCTCCCGCGCCTCTCCACCAAAGTCAATATCCTCAGCGGAAAGCTTAAGCTCGTTTTTCTGCAACGACAACCGGATCTGATGCGTGGTAAGACTTGAGTACAGTGAGACCCGCCGGACCGATGCCAGCATTTCGCTCCTGTTGACCACCATCCGTTTGTCGTTGTCCTTTGGAATCACGCTCTCGTAGTTAGGATACTTTTCCTCAATGAGCCGCGAAATGAGGATCGTGTTTCCAAACTGAAACATCACATGAGAATCGTTCAGGAAAACCGTGTACGCCGATTCCTCCGCCGATTTTGCCAGGATGTTCAGCGCCTTGCCCGGTATCACAATGTCTTTCTCTCCCTTTTTGAGAGGGCTCTTCTGCACAGTCAGCTTCACCAACCGATGCCCATCTGTCGAAACCGCGCACAGCTCGTCCTTCTTCATCTGAAACAAGACTCCCATCATTGCTGGTCGTAGCTCATCCGTACTCACTGCAAACAATGTCTTGCCGATCAGCCGGCGCAGCATCTCTGCCGGCATCGCCATTTGTTGATCTCCCTTAAGCTGCGGCATACTCGGGAATTCCTCGCTCGACTCTCCTGTAAGTCGATACTCCCCCGTTTCCGTCAGGATGGCAACTTTATTGGAACTGTCTGCACTGAACGTTACCTGTGTCTCTGGGAGTGTACGTACTGTCTCAAGTACCCGCCGCGCTGGCACAGCAATTTTCCCATCTTCACTACCTTTAAGTCTTGTTGTAACCGAGAGTGAGAGCTCGAGATCGGTTGCCGTAATCTTCAGCTCATCGCCCTCAAGCTCGAGCAGGAGGTTCTCCAGGATCGGCAGTGTTGATTTAGTCGGGACAACCGCGCTTGTTTTGGAAAGCGCTTTCTGTAGCTCAGTGCTTGAAACGATGAATTTCATTCTGTGCCTCCTGTCTGGCCAGTTTGAAAAATCTAACCTTAAAATTTACGAATTTCATGTTACAAATTCAAGCACCGAAACTAGCTAACCACAATATTTTTCAATGTGTTATCCCGCTCCGAGAGCATATTTACCCTCTCATGATGTGACAGACCATTTTCTCGTTAGTTACTAGGAATTTAATGAGCGTGCAGGAAGAATTAACTCTACATACTAGCACTAAGATAATTATATACTAGACAAAATAAGTATTATTATTAGAGTGTGCAAATGTTGATAAGCGGCGCACGTTTGACATTTACTGGAAAAGCTGGAAATTCCTCACCAATGCTATGTGAAATTTGATTGGATAAGAGTGGCACTACTGTGGACAGTAATTACCAATGCAAGTCTACCTTCTTTGATGTCAAGTTCTCAACACCTGATTGAATTAAATTCACACTATATTGACATAAGATGCACATGAGCATGAAAGGCAACCCAAGTAGGACGGCCTTTGTCTTGAGATGGGTACGTCTGAAGAGACTATCGGTAGGCCTGCAGGTTTCTCTTGAGGTGGTCAACTGTGCGAGCGTAACGTTCCTCTGTTTTCATGAGGTCTTCAACAGACTGGTATGCATGGATTACTGTACTATGATCACGCCCGCCAAAATGGAGGCCAATCGTTTTCAATGAAGAGTTTGTCAGTTCTTTGGCGATATACATTGCGATCTGTCGTGCAATAACTACCTCCTGTTTCCTGGTTTTCGCGCGGATAAGATCCTCAGGCATGCCAAAATATTCAGATACAGTGCGCTGAATATCCTCGATGGTTACATGAGTGCGGATGTCTCCGACGACGGTCCTGACGACAGTACGGGCAAGGTCGAGTGTGATCTCCTGGTTCTTCAACGATGCATGCGCAAGAAGACTGATCAAGCAGCCCTCAAGCTCACGGATGTTGGAAGTAACGTGCGTTGCGATGAATTCGATGACGTCCTGCGGCAGCTGAATGCCGTCATCGTTGGCTTTCTTGCTAAGGATAGCAATGCGGGTTTCGAGTTCAGGGGGCTGAATATCGGCGGTAAGGCCCCACTGGAACCGGGAGATAAGTCGTTCATCGAGGCCTCTCAACTCCTTTGGTGAGCGATCGCAGGAGAGAACGATCTGCTTTCCAAGCTGATGGAGAGTGTTGAACGTGTGGAAGAACATCTCCTGCGTTTTTTCCTTTCCGGTAAAAAATTGAATGTCGTCGACGATCAGCAAATCGACGCTCCGGTAGAAGCTGGAAAAGTCACTAGTGCGATCACTCTGGATTGCGTCGACAAATTCGATAGTGAACTTTTCACTGGATACATAGAGGATTCTGCTGGCGCGTCGATGATTTAGGGCATGATTGCCGATGGCCTGGATCAGGTGTGTTTTGC
>JAZGDX010000116.1:0-2967 GCA_036478305.1 Bacteroidota bacterium | reverse complement strand
CAGGTCCGACGTCGGGAGTTCACACGCGTAGTTTTCACAGATGTAGGCCGTCGGTTTTTCATCGATCATTCGAACGCTTTCTATAAACGGAATGTATGAAGAGAGAATTTTCTGACCCTCATCTCCGTCAGCCAGCAATATGATCTTGTTTGGAATGAACCGAGAATGGACCTCCCTGAGCAGGGCTTGTGTGTGCGGGTCGTCGATTCCGCCTGCAATGATGATTTGCTTTGGCTTCGCAAGGCTGAAATTGAGAGCCACAAGGAATTGTGCCATGCCCTGCGGGGCGGACAGCAATCGTTCGCCAAAGTAAGCAAGAGACCTATCTGATAGTTTTCGATACTCCTGATTATCAACCATCTGCGACAGACGAAGGAGATTCAAGATAGCAACAGAATTCCCGGTCGGTTCTGCGCCATCGTACCATTCCTTTGATCGAATGAGAATGGATTCATCTTTCCCAGACGTATCGTAGAAGCCAGCATTTTCCTCGTCATAGAAGAGCAGATTCTGCTGATTCGTGAATTCGATTGCAGTCTTCAACCACCGAATATCGAGAGATGCTTCGTACAGATCGATCAAGCCCTGCGTGAAGAAGGCGTAGTCCTCGAGGTGGGCATCGTACCGAGCCTCTCCATCCCGGTAGCGGCGCAGGAGTTTTTTCGATGCTGCGTCATACAGCCGGTCCAGGATGAAGTCAGCAGACCTTTCAGCTGCGGTCAAGTACGCTGGCTCCTCAAGAACCTGGTACGCACGAGCGAAACCCGATATCATCAACCCGTTCCAGGACACCAGAATCTTGTCGTCGAGATGCGGTCTCGGACGCCCCTCCCGCTCGCCAAAGAGTTTCCTCCTCGCGCGCGCATTTCGCTCTAGCACCTCGGCCACCGAGAGATCAAATTGTTGTGCTGTCTCATCAGCTGGGTGTGCAAGGTAGAGGATGTTCTCCCCCACAAATTCCTGATGAGGATCAGCGATAACGTTACCATCCTTCCGAACATCATACGAGTAGTTGAATACCTTAGCCTCCTCAGACGTGAGAATATTATCGACCTCCTCTTTCGTCCAGGTGTAGAATGCTCCTTCCTCCTTTTCCTCGGGTTTCGCGGGATCCGTCGCACTCTCTGCATCCGCAGCGGAATAGAATCCACCGTCCGGATGGGTCATCTTCTGCTGAACGTAAGCCAAGATGTCTCGAGCGACTTGAGCATAGAAATCATCATGCGTGATCTGATAGGCTTCACTGTAGGAGATCACCAACTGTGCCTGATCATACAGCATTTTTTCAAAATGGGGCACGTGCCATCGTTCATCGGTGGAATAGCGGTGGAATCCCCCACCGATATGATCGTGAACGCCTCCATTTGCGATGCGCTTGAGAGATTCAAGCGACATGTCCAGCGCTTCCTGAGCTCCGGATCTCACGAAATAGCGAAACAGAAAATTGAACGAAACCGGTTGTGGAAACTTGGGTGCCCGGCCGAATCCTCCATTTGTTGCGTCGTAGCTATTCGAGAATGATTGGAATCCGCGCTCGAGTGCCAGCTTATTTGCCTCAACAGGTTTCACCTCCGCTTTGGCCGATTGCTTGAGGAACTCTGCTATCTCCTGGCCAATTTGACTGATCTGCTGACGATCGCTGGTCCAGATTTCGTGAACTCGCCGGAGGATGTCGGGAAATCCTGGTCGACCGTACTTCGACGTTGGAGGAAGATACGTTGCGCCGAAAAAAGGTTTGAGGTCGTGGCTCAGAAACACCGACAACGGCCACCCACCGCTTCCTGTCATTGCCGATACCGCGCTCATGTACACACGATCGACATCGGGACGTTCTTCCCTGTCAACCTTGATGCTGACGACGTACTCGTTCATAAGTTCAGCGATGGAATCTTGTTCAAACACCTCCCGCTCCATCACATGACACCAGTAGCACGTCGAATAACCGATGGAGAGGAAAATCGGCTTGTCTTCTTTTCGAGCTTTCTCAAAGGCCTCCTCGCCCCAGGGATACCAGTCCACTGGATTAAATGCATGCTGGAGGAGATACGGACTTTTCTCGTCTATCAGCCGATTCGGTTTCTCTCCCTCAGCTAACTTTCGGGCTATATAGTGTGAAATGTCCCCGCCTCCTTTCGTCGCTTGATCATCAGCACCGCTGAATCCAGCCTTATTTGCAGGTCTGTCGCACGAGTACGCAAAGAGAGACACCACTACCGCTAAGCCGGTCAACTGTACGATACCGAAGAAGAAAACGAAATTCTTCCTTTTGAACATCAGAGATCCCGTGATGGCCTCACAGTCCTTCGACAGACGCCAGTAAGAACGAAAATCTGACTCGCTTTCGTTCCACTCCGCACACCCCAATTTTCACACACTGAACGCGCCGCGCGCAGGAGGGCTGGAATCCAACTCTCCGGTGTGAGGCCTCGTCCGATTCACGTGGGTTGGGGAGAATGCTCGGTTCTCATGAATAGTGTAACATCCCTGTTGCTTAATGTCAAGATTTCCTAGGAGTTCACAAGCTTGAGGGCCATGTTTCCCCCCAACTTCTAATCCCGTGCCAGGAGCATAATTGACCTCGTCGGATATCTCACAACCCATGAATTTTCCCGTTCCAATCTCCTTTCCGTGGGACAGTAGAATACCGGAAGCTTTCTGGCCAGCCCGTCGCGTCAGTTGATTAAAGGAGTCGGATTTTGCAGATCGTTCTCGAATATCTCCTTCTTCACGGATACGGGGCCACTGCCCTTGGGTTACTCATCGATGCGTGCCGTTTTCCTTTCCCTGGCGATGTTCTCCTTCTCACGACGGGATTTTTGATCTTCAAGGGAAGTTTGCAGCTCCAGTCCCTCCTCCCTGTCGCACTTCTGGCTGCTCTGATCGGGGACACGCTCCCGTTTTCTCTCGGGTGATATCTCAACAAATCACGCGGAGCGAATCTCCTTTGGCTCTACCGCACGTGGACGA
>JAZGDX010000115.1:0-6168 GCA_036478305.1 Bacteroidota bacterium | reverse complement strand
CAACCAAGATCGCGGAAGCTGTCCGACAAGGGGTGCAGAACATCGGAGAGAACTTCGTGCAGGAAATGCTGAACAAGAGGAAGCAGTTTCCTGAGAAGCATGTCCGGTGGCATTTTGTTGGGCACCTCCAGACCAACAAAGTCAAGTACATTGTGGATTTTGTTCATCTGATACATTCCGTTGATTCGGTCAAGGTCGCGGAGGAAATCAATAAACGAGCATCGAGGATTGGGCGGAGAATCCAAATCCTGTTGGAGGTCAACACGACTGGAGAGGGAACGAAGCAGGGCATTCGACCTGATGAAACCGTACCACTGGCGACCGAGATTGCACGGCTCGAGAATGTTCGCACCTGCGGGTTGATGACGATAGGCCCGTTTCTGCCCGATCCGGAGCATTCCCGTCCCTGCTTCAGGACCCTCCGGGAAATCAGCGAGCTCGTCCGTAAGAATGGTATTGAGAACGTCGATATGACTCACCTATCGATGGGCATGACGAACGATTTTGAGATTGCCATTGAAGAGGGGGCAACGCTCGTGCGACTCGGAACAGCTCTCTTCGGTCCTCGACCGCCGCGCGATCGCAAGACGGGTGGTTTGGGATCAAATTAATTCGCTTGGAGCCAGAGAGGAGACCGTCCCATGAGTCTGACACCGCTTGAAATCAGGAAACAGGAGTTCAAGAAATCCCTTCGCGGCTACGATCCTGTTGAGGTAGAAACTTTTCTCGAAATGGTCTCCAAGGAGATGCAGTTTTTCCTCAATCATAATAAGGAGCTCAAGGAGCAAGTGTTGGGGTTGGAGACGCAGCTTCGCGACTACAAGAACATCGAGAAAACGCTCCAGCAGACCCTGCTTCAGGCTCAGGAGACAACAGGCAGGTCGATCGAAAATTCCCGTAAGGAAGCTCAGCTAATTCTTCAAGAGGCGGAAATCAAGGCGTCACAGATTCTTGACAAAGCGCGAATGGACCTGGCGAAGGTGAAGGAGGACGTCTCGAGCCTCAAGGCAAAAAAGGAGTCTCTCGTGACGCGACTCAAGGTTCTCCTCAGCTCTGAACTCGAACTGATGAGAGCCCTCGAGATCGAAGAGGAAGATATTCTGAGAGCTGACCTGTCCCATGGAACCGGGAAACCGGCGATCGAAATTGAGGAAATCGTTCGCGGTCTGGAGAAGTGACCGGTGGTGACCGCATGAGTTCTCGTGCCTAGTATTTGGAGATGTGAGAAAGGGCTTCAGGCCGCGTACAGTCACGTTGTTCAATGCAAGCACTCATAGGCCAAATCAGTCGATGACGAAGCTAAGGAAGCAAATACAAGAAGCCGTCGGTGTTATCCGCACCAAGACGGCCATGAAACCGAGAATCGGGATCATCCTCGGCACGGGTCTCGGCGGTCTGGCGCGTGAAATAAAAAAAGAAACCGTCATCCCATATGATTCCATTCCTCACTTCCCCGTTTCAACGGTCGAATCCCACCACGGCAAATTGATTTTCGGAACACTTGCTGGAAAGAAAGTCGTGGCAATGCAGGGCCGGTTCCATTACTACGAAGGGTACACGATGCACGAAATCACCTTACCCGTGCGGGTGATGTCGCGCAAAGCGGGACTTGGCGTGGACACGCTCCTAATTTCAAACGCAGCGGGAGGGTTGAACCCACAGTTTGCTCGCGGCGATCTAATGATTATCTCAGACCACATCAATCTGCTGGGCGATAATCCGCTTATCGGCCCGAATGATGACACGCTTGGTCCGCGGTTTCCCGATATGTCGGAGCCGTACAACAGGAAGCTCATTGATCTGGCGGACGCAGTGGCGCTGGATGCCAAGATTCGCGTCCAGCGTGGGGTATACGTGGCTGTTCCAGGGCCGAACCTCGAGACGCGGGCCGAGTACCGGTTCCTCCGTGGCATCGGAGCGGATGTGGTGGGAATGTCGACGGTCCCGGAAAATATCGTCGCAAACCATATGGGTATAAAGGTGCTGGGATTTTCGATCATCACGGATGAATGTTTCCCCGATTCCCTCGAACCGACGACCGTTGAAGAGATCATCAAGGTCGCAAATAAAGCAGAACCGAAACTGACGAAGATCATGAAGGAGGTTACCCAAAGACTCTGAGAGCATTTCTGTTTCACGAGTGCCCCTGGTTGATGGGGACTCTGGGACATGACGGAGAAGAGTGATGGTACAGCCGTTTGGGAAAATGCTCATTCTGGTGGGTGCCGTTTTGCTTGGCGTCGGCATTCTGCTGACCTTTTTCGACAAGTTTCCGTTTCTGGGGAAATTGCCGGGTGACATCCATATCAAGCGGGAGAATTTCCAGTTGTACTTTCCAATCACGACGAGTGTCATTATCAGCGTGCTGCTCAGTTTGATCTTCTGGGCAATTTCGTTCTTCAACAAGAAATGAGATGACGATGTTCAGGGAACTGAACGGCAGAATAAAATATCCTGAGCTTGAGAGCGAGGTTCTCCGTTACTGGGACGAGCACAAGATTTTCGAGAAGAGCATATCGACACGTGAGGGGAGACCAGTGTTCACTTTCTACGAAGGCCCTCCCACCGCGAACGGTCGACCGGGCATCCACCATGTCATCAGTCGGACACTAAAGGACCTCGTGTGCCGGTACAAGACGATGCGCGGGTTTCAGGTTTACCGCAAAGCAGGGTGGGATACTCACGGCTTGCCGGTAGAGATCGAAGTAGAGCGAAACCTCGGCATAAAGCACAAGGATGAGATCCTTAAGTTCGGGATTGCGAAGTTCAACGAGGAGTGCAAGAGATCGGTTTGGAAATACAAGAAGGATTGGGAAGAAATGACCGGTCGTATGGGGTACTGGCTGGACCTCTCCGATCCCTACGTTACCTTTACAAATGAGTATATCGAGTCTGTCTGGTGGGCCCTTCAGCGATACTTCGATGCCGGCCTGATCTACCGTGATTACAAGATTCAACCGTACTGTCCTCGCTGCGAGACTCCTCTTTCGTCGCATGAAGTTGCGCAAGGATACGCCGATGTGAAAGATCCGTCTGTGTATATTAAATTCAGAATTCTCGCAGGTCAACGCATCAAGTTGGACAGCGGAAACGAGTATTCCATCGGGAATGATAAACACTTCTTTCTCGTTTGGACGACAACCCCTTGGACTCTGGTCTCCAACGTTGCGTTGGCAGTTCATCCCGAAGCAGAGTACCTGATCATTGAGAAAGAAGGAGAAACTCTGATTGCTTCGGGCAAAGCGTTGGCCGGACTCTCGGAAATAGAATCTGAAGACACAGTTCGCGACAAGAAGATTGTTGATACTTGTAGAGGGAGAAGCCTCGCCGGAGTGAAGTACGAGCGCCTGTTCAATTACCATCCTGTCCAGGAGGACGCGTTCTACGTTATTGAGGGAGATTTTGTGACGACGGGGGAAGGGACCGGTATCGTGCATATAGCTCCGGCTTACGGGGAGGACGATTATCAAGCGGCAAAACAGTACGGACTACCGACGATCCATCCGGTCAGTAAATCCGGCGAGTTTGGCGAAGAGGTCGGCGACTTCAAAGGATTGTTCGTGAAGGACGCGGATCCTCAGATTATTGCAGACCTAAAATCACGAGGGCTCCTCTACAGGAAAGAAACGGTTGTCCACAGCTATCCTCACTGCTGGCGATGCGACACCCCGCTGCTCTACTACGCCCGGTCCTCTTGGTACATCCGCACGACCGATTTCGTAGACCGTATGATCGAACTGAATAAGAGTATCAACTGGATTCCGCCGGAAGTGGGCGAGGGTCGATTCGGCAACTGGCTTGCAGAGAACAAAGACTGGGCTATATCCCGAGATCGTTTCTGGGGGACCCCGCTTCCGATCTGGATGTGTGATAAGGGATGCATGCGCTGCATCGGGAGTGTCGAGGAGCTCCGTCGGGAAGGAAGAAATATTCCTGAGCCACTCGATTTGCACAAGCCATATGTGGATCAGATTTCACTTACCTGCAAAAACTGCGGTGGCGAGATGCGGCGCGTTCCGGAAGTGATCGATGCGTGGTTTGATTCTGGCAGTATGCCGTTTGCGCAGTGGCACTACCCGTTCGAAAACAAGGAGGTGTTTGAGAATCGTTACCCGGCAGATTTCATCGCCGAGGGAATCGACCAGACTCGCGGGTGGTTCTACACACTCCACGCCATCGGGACGTTTCTCTTCGATAGGCCAGCGTTCAAGAATGTGTACGTCAACGAGCTGATCTTGGACAATGAAGGACAGAAGATGTCCAAGTCTAAAGGGAATGTGGTCGATCCGTTCGAGATGCTAGAGCGATACGGTGCCGACACCGTCCGCTGGTACTTGGTGGCGGGTAGTCCACCGTACCGGCCGAAATTGTTTGACGAACAGGGGCTGGTCGAGGTTCAGCGGAAGTTCTTCAGCACACTCCTCAACACCTATTCGTTTTTCGCCTTGTATGCGAACATCGACCGGTTTGCGTACAGCGAGGCACGCATCCCGCCTGCGGATCGGCCTGAGATCGATCAATGGATACTTTCGACAATCAACACGCTCATCGGACGGTACTTCGAATGGATGGAGGCATATGAGTTCACCCGTGCCGCGCGTGCGGTGACCGATTTCACAGTCGACCAGCTCTCGAATTGGTACGTCCGTCGCAACCGACGCCGTTTCTGGAAGAGCCAGCAAGGGAAGGACAAACTTGCTGCTTACCAGACGCTCTACGAGTGCCTTGCAACGATCACGAAGATGATGGCCCCATTTGCCCCATTCGTGTCTGACGAACTTTACCGTAGGCTGAATTCGACGACGAATAAGGAATCGTTCCAATCTGTGCACCTTGCGGAACTACCTCCGGTGGATGTTTCTGCCCTCGATCCCGGACTCGAAAAAAGAATGGAAAAAGCACAACAGATTGTGTATCTTGTGCGGTCCATGAGAATGAGAGCCAATCTCAAAGTGCGTCAACCTCTGAGGCGCATCATTGTGCCGGTATCGAGTGGGCAGGATCGCGACGACGTGAAGCGCGTGGAAAGCGTTATTCTCGATGAGATCAATGTCAAGCAGATCGAGTTTGTGAGTGACGATTCCGAAGTGGTTCGGAAGAAAGCGAAGCCGAACTTCAAATCCATTGGGCCCAAATTCGGGAAGTCGGTCCAAAAAGTGGCGGAGCAGATCCGATCCTTCACGGCAGCAGACCTCAGAAAGCTCGACCAGGACGGCGTGATGAATGTATCCATCAATGGCGAGGTGATGACTATTTCCCGTGAAGACCTTGACATTGTGCACGAAGATATCGAGGGTTGGCTGGTGGGGTCGGGAGATGGGATGACCATTGCGCTGGACACGGAGTTGACCGAAGACCTGATCAATGAAGGTTTCGCTCGAGAATTCGTCAACCGTGTGCAAAATATGCGGAAGGGTGCAGGCTTTGAGGTAACTGATCGAATCAAGATTTCCTATTGGGCATCGAAGCAGTTGCAGAGAGCACTTGAAACGTTGGCGAAGTATATTGCCGGGGAGACGCTCGCGGTTGAACTGACCGGCAATCCTTCCAGGGGGCGAAGCTCCCAGGAGGATAAACATCGCGCGACGTGGGACATAAATGGAGAGGAATGCGAGATCGGTATCGAGCGTACCTCCAAATGAACTTGTAAGACTTACTCTGCTGTTTCTCTATAGATAAGGAGGGCCGGAATCATGGCGAAGAAAATTGCTCCTGGAAAATCGTCGGGGAGCAAGTCAACAGCCAAAAAAACACGCTCAAAGAGAATGAGCGCGAGAGCCAAGAAAGTAGCTGCACGGCCGACCTCGAAAAACGGTTTCAACAAAAAAGTTGTTGCTCGATTCAAGGAGCAAATCCTTGAGCGTCGCAAGGAGATCATCGAGGAGCTTGAAGCGTTGCGTGAGAACATGATGGATGTAACGACCGGCGAATACGTCAGTGAAAACTCAACGTATTCCCTCCACATGGAACAGGGTACCGATGCGATGGAGCGTGAAAAAACCTTCCTGTTCGCCTCCCGCGAAGGGAAATATCTGAACCAGCTCGACGACGCTCTCCATCGTATCAGCGATGGAACGTACGGAATCTGCAAGATCTGTGGTCTGACGGTTTTAAAGGAACGATTGGAAGCAGTGCCCACAGCCCAGACCTGTGCTGAATACAAGAGAA
>JAZGDX010000114.1:0-5453 GCA_036478305.1 Bacteroidota bacterium | reverse complement strand
GTCGTTAGAAGTGATGTGTTCGAGTCTCTCTGCCTCGGCATCAATTTTATCCCAGGAGTAGTCCAACATTTGCACGAGGAACAGCTCCCAGAGCCGATGCCGTCGGACAATCTTGAGAGCAATCCGCTTGCCCTCTCCCGTGAGTTCCACTCCCTTATAAGGTTCGTAGCGAGCCAATCCCTGCTCAGAGAGCTTTCTGACCATGTCAGAGACGGAGGCATCCGAAATCCCTAAGCGCTCCGCCAAGGCCGAGGTGGCGACCTTTCCGCGCTCACCCTCAAGTTTGTAGATGTTTTTCAGGTAATTTTCGATGCTTTCGCCAGGCATTAGGTACCCCTTGAACAAAAGTTAGGTAAACCTAAATCTAGAAAAAAGCGGGAGAAAGTCAAGTGAGATGGAGCAGTCCACCACACTACTACCGCAGTTTGCAGATGATCGCTCTTTTGCCGACGAGGACGAGATCGGGATCAACATCGAGCCGGGAGGCGAGGAACAATTGGTTGACCGCCGCGTTGATGGAGCTTGGCTCCGCCAGATCGCGGAACACCCTCCTGACCTGCCGACGAGACGTGGCAACAGCCATCTCAACGTAGTGGAGAATGAGCCGCTGAAGGGCCTCCTGGCGGGTCCATGCTGAGCTTCGAGAAAGAATCCGCTTGTCCCATGAGCTTGTCGTTCGCCACAGGAATCCTTCACGGTCAGACGGTCCAACGCGAACGATTTTCAGTCCCTTCCATAACCGCCAGAGGGACTGCTCCAGCATCCTCGCCTGTTTTTTCTGCCAGGCGTTCAAAGCCAACCGGAGACCCTTCCAAGAGATAGGACCCTCTTTGAGGATGGATTCGTAGACGCGGACATCGAGGAGTGTGAGTCTCTTTTCCCTGAACTGTTTTCGATAGTCGCGAGCCGGGTGTGGATCGCCAACGGCTGCATAGAACAGAGGAAGGTACGACGAGGTTATCACCGACAAGGAGTTGAGGATGAGATTACATTCAAGAACTTTCTTTTTCGGTCGGTACGTTTCCCAGAAACTCTTCAGGAGGACATTGGTTTCTGGATTTCTCCGAGGGGACGTAACATTCTCGATTGCGCGTACCAGCGAAGGGAGTGGTGCATTCTTCCTGTCATGGATGAGGCAGAATCCCATCTCATCGACGAATCTCGGCATCTCCTTTTCTGTATCCGGTGCCCGCTCAGGACGTTGACGCCACTTTCCTGCACGAAACTGTTCCAATTCTTCGATCGTCATACTGAACTTTGCTACTCCATCCCGTCCGCGGGCAATCCATCAAGAAAGCTGATCTCACAGCAAATCTTATCCCTGCTTCTCCGTCATGAACGGCCGCCAGCGTTCCTCCGGCGACGGCGATGTCGCAAGGCTCACGACAATCAGGACTAGAATCGATGAGATTGCTGCAGGATAGATGATATACTCGAATTCGAGGTGGAGCTGGTCCTGGAGTGCAGCAAAGAGAATGGTAGTAACAATCCCTGTACTGATCGAAGCGACCCCTCCGGCTGGAGTCACGCGTTTCCACAAAAATGCTGCCAGGAGCGCCGGAGTCAGTCCGGCACCAACCATGGTGTAGGCATAGAATGCCATGTCGAGAATCGTCTTGAAAAACATAGCAAGAGTAAATGCCAACCCACCGAGAAGAACGATCATGATGCGCTGGAATCGCACGACCGTCGGCTGCGATGCCTGCGGATTAATGAACCTCTGAAAAATGTCTCTTGTGATGTTCGTCGAAGGTACCATCAGAAACGTATTCCCGGTCGAAAAAATGATGGCAAGGGCCGCAGCCAGCAATAAGACACCGGCGAAGAGTGGCAGATCAGCATAAGCGACTTGGAGAATAATCGTCTCCGTCTGTGCAGCCATTGCCGCATTTCGTTCTCGCGTCTCGGCCGAGATTGCCGAGGGATCATGACCGGGTTCCAAGGACTCATGAAATTGGACGATTTCCTCCTCTCCCTGAACATCAAAGAAGGCAGAATCGCTGAAGTACTTGCTGCTGCCTACGACGGCAACGACAGCCAGCAGTGTTTCGACAATAATGATACCCACGAGCATGCCGACCACTGACCTCCGTGCTGTTTTCTCATCCTTGGCAGCGAAGAATTTCTGGTATATGCTGCTCTCCCCAAGGAGCAGGAAAAACGTCGGGAAGAACACTCCCATCGCCCAAAATGCATCGTTTTGGCCGAACACTTCAAAATGATCTGCCGGCAGATTGCTGGTAACCTCGGCCAACCCACCGACCGAGCCTATTATCAGTGGAATCGCAAGTGTTATTCCGATGAGCATGAGGAGACCGTTGAAGACATCTATCGCAACGATGGAGGCCATCCCTGCGAGCAACGTGAACAGAACGATCGCCCCGCAGATGATGAGTGCACCCCAAAACGGATCGATACCGGTCACGATATTCAGCAGCCGACCCCCTCCGCGAAACTGATATCCTGCGATTGACATGTACGCAATGAGCACAGCGGTCGACCCAAGAAGCCGCGCCCACTTGTTGTACCGCCGCTCCAGAATATCCGGCACGCTGTACAGACCAATTCGCCGGACTCTGCCAGCCAGAAAATAAACGATAACGATGGCTACCCAGGCGCCCGCACTCAGCCAGAGCGACGAAAAGCCGACGCGGAACGCGAGACCGGAGGCTGCAAACAAACTGCCCGATCCAACCCACGTCGCAACAAGAGTTCCTACAAGATACCAAGTTGATACTGAGCGCCCCGCTACCATGAAGTCGTCCTGCGTCTTCACGACCCGTGACTTATAGATCCCCACTCCCAAGAAAAGCATGACGTACAGGATGATAACGATAAGAGGAACACTCATGAGTCATTCCTTTCCGACCGTTGTGATAGCAGTAAACCTCCAGAGCGTTTAGGAGTCATCGGACAGCTCGGTCCGCTCTTATGCGAGAAACGAGGGGAGTTTCTTTTGAAGGATTGAATCGAGACCGAACGACCTGCCCGCTCGCGTCGTCGCGAACATGATCAAAAGGACTACGAGGACAATTCCGTAGGGGTCCCCAAGAAAACCCCAGTTCAGAAGCCCGCCAGACGCGAGCTTAAAGTTGAGCACCATCAGAACCGCAAGAACGCTCGAGAGCGGTACAAGAATCCCCACAATCAAAGATATTCCAGCAGCAAGCTCTCCGAACAGGACAACATACCGCAACATTTCGGCTAGAGGCGCCCACAAGCCCATGTACGCCTGCTCGATGGGTGTTGCGGACTCCAGCCAGCGATCAAATTGCGTCAAAATAATGTCGGGCTTGCTGAGCCAACACAATTTGTTAATGCCCTGCACAAGGAAGACCCCTCCTACCACCAGTCTCAACAGAGTGAGATACAGAGAGTGAGGCTGTTTCTCCAGCGGCGACGACGGTGTATCCTTGTCCCTAACCATTGTAGCGACCTTCAGCCATAGAGAAAGAAAGCAAGCCTGGCGTGGCGAAGCTGCCCATTGGGGCTGAACGTACGGAAACTTTCATTGCAATTCGAGGTGGGTAGAAACCCCTGACAAGGAATCACTCAAAAATCCCCCGGCTCGCCGTTCTTGATAAAAACGACAGTCAGAGGAGGTAGCGTGAGGCTGATGGAACATGGTCTCCCGTGAGCCGGTTGGGGATCCGCTTCGATCCCACCCAGGTTGCCGAGACCACTGCCCCCATATTCGCTTGCGTCGCTGTTCAAGATCTCTCTCCAAAAACCCGACCTCGGAACACCAACGCGATAGTTGAACCGCGGAACCGGCGTGAAGTTGGACACGATGACGACAGTACCATCGGTTGACTTTCCTCGTCGAAGAAAGCTGACGACACTCTGTTCGGTGTCATTGCAATCGATCCATTCGAAGCCCGCTGGGTCAAAATCGGACTCACGGAGCTCCGGCTCCTCCCGATAAACCCGATTCAGATCCATCACCCACTTCTGCAGACCTGTATGGGGAACGTACTCCAGAAGATGCCAACTCATACTCTCGTTGTGATTCCACTCGCTCCATTGACCGAACTCCCCTCCCATGAACAGCAGCTTTTTCCCGGGAAGTGCGTACATGTAACCGAATAGAAGCCTCAAGTTTGCGAACTTCTGCCAGATATCGCCCGGCATCTTACTCAGGAGTGAACCTTTGCCATGAACCACCTCATCGTGTGACAGAGCCAGCACGAAGTTCTCCGTGAAAGCGTAGAGCATACGGGCGGTGAGCCCGCTGTGATGGTGCCTCCGATGTACGGGGTCCCTTGTCATGTACAAGAGCGTGTCGTGCATCCATCCCATGTCCCATTTCATCCCAAAGCCCAGACCGCCCACGTGCGTAGGACGGGAAGTCATGGGCCATGAGCTTGAGTCCTCGGCGACAGTTTGAACATCGGGGTGGTATCTGAATACGTCTTCGTTGAACCGACGGAGAAAGTCGATGGCCTCCAAGTTTTCTCTTCCCCCGTACTGATTGGGAATCCAGTCCCCGTCTTTTCGAGAGTAGTCCAGGTAGAGCATCGTGGCAACCGCATCCACACGCAGTCCATCCGCATGGTAGTTATCCAACCAAAAAAGTGCGTTGCTGATGAGGAAGCTACGAACCTCATTGCGGTTGTAGTTGAATATGTAAGTATCCCAGTCAGGATGCAGACCCTTCCGCGGGTCAGAATGTTCGTACAGGTGGGTACCGTCAAAGAAACCCAGCCCATGCTTGTCCGTGGGAAAATGCGAAGGCACCCAGTCCAGGATCACACCGATCCCGCGCTGGTGCAGCACGTCGATGAGGTACATGAAATCTTCCGGCTTCCCATAGCGGCTCGTCGGAGCAAAGTACCCTGTCGTCTGGTAGCCCCAAGAACCGTAGAAAGGGTGTTCCATAACCGGAAGGAGCTCCACATGGGTGAACCCCATGTGCAGCACGTAGTCGGTCAAACGTGGAGCGAGCTCACGATAGGTGAGAAAGCGGTTTTCCTGTTCGGGAACCCTTCTCCACGAACCAAGGTGCACTTCGTAGATGGAAATAGGAGCGTCGAGCATATTGTGTTTGTGTCGTCTTTCGATCCACTCTTGATCCGACCATGTATGCTTCAGTTCCCAAACGATCGACGCTGTTCTGGGGGGTCGTTCGCTAAAGAGGGCAAAAGGGTCCGCCTTTTCAACCCGGTAGCCGTTGTACCGAGAGACGATGTGGTATTTATAGACCTCGCCCTTCTCCACCCCGGATATGAATCCCTCCCAGATGCCAGAATCACCCCGGGGGTACAGTGGGTGACTCGTGCGATTCCAGCCGTTAAAATTCCCCATCACGTGGACGTGCTCGGCGTTTGGAGCCCACATAGCAAAGTATGTCCCATGCTGATCATCGACGGTCATCGGATGTGATCCCAGCTTCTCGTAGAGCCGATAATGAGTCCCCTCGTTGAAGAAGAAGAGATCTTCGTCAGTCAGGAGCG
>JAZGDX010000113.1:0-5098 GCA_036478305.1 Bacteroidota bacterium | reverse complement strand
TTTATCTTCATGTGACTGGCTCCAGTTCTGTGGTTTTTTGTTGACCCTTATATCATGTGTTCTTGTGTTGGCACTCCCCGCTCCCCTCAAACCCGCTTGCTTGCACGGCAACGAATGTCCGGCAAGGCTGCGTCTGAGAATTGCACGCGATCGGCCTTGCTATGCCCCACGGCTATGAAGGCTCCCTACATAACGCGTTCATCCTTCTTCTCCTCCTTCAGATACTTTTCGAACCACCTCAGAACACGCTGCATGAAATCTAGCCGATGGGCTCTCTCCTGAATACCGTGTTCTTCGCGAGGATAGGTGACGAACTCCACGGGAACACCTCTCCACTTCAAGGCAGTGTACATCTCCAGTGACTGTCCGATAGGCACCCGGGGATCGGCTGCGCCGTGGATGATGAGCGTCGGCGTGTTGGCTTTCTCAATGTGTGCAAGGGGTGATCGGTCCCAATACAACTCGAAGTTGTCATACAGGTCTGCGTCCCAATGAACGATCGCGAGTTCCCGAGGGATGTCCGAAGCGCTTGCCATGCTAACCCAATTCGAGATTCCCATCCACATCACTGAGGCTTTGAAGCGATCACTACCAGAGGTCGCCGCCCAGGCCGATGTATACCCGCCATAGCTTCCTCCACCGATACCGACCCGCTCAGGATCCGTGATTCCTTGTTCAACGAGGTAGTCAATTCCGGCAACCATATCCTGAAATTCCAGACCCATCGGGTCACGGTGGTCCGCCATGGAAAATTGCACGCCGCGCCCGATGCTACCACGATAGTTCGGATAGAGCGTCACGAACCCACGGCCGGCGAGGAGCTGGCCCCAACGCGAGTATCTTCCCAACCATCCGTTCAATGAGGCTGATTCGGGACCTCCATGTGGCTGTACGACCGTCGGATAGCGTTTCCCGCTTTGGAAGCCCACGGGTTTCACCAGCACCCCTTCGATCTCCCAGCCATCGACGCTCTTCCACCGAATGACCTCCTGTTCACCGAGCGCAACATTGCCAAGCTGGGGGTTGAAATGTGTTAGCCGCTTCAGCGGTTTGTCCACTGACTTCCCAAAAAACACTTCAGTTGGATGATATGGTGTGCTGGCCCCGATCGCCATCCGTTTGCCGTCCCTGCTGAAACTCGGGCCCGATCCACGATACGCGATGTGCTGCGTCATGAGTGGGCTCCGTTTCTTTTCAGGAATTGCAATCATGTGTACCAGGGTGGACTGTCGTTCGATAGCCGTGAACACGATGGTACTTTTCTTCCCCGGCTGCCACCCCAACCAGTCGGCCGTTCCTTCATAGCCCCCAAGCAGATTCTCTGGTATTCCGCCATCGGAGGGAACAACGAAGACGCTCCCCGCGTAGGGATCCTTCATCGCAGTTGCACCGAGCCACGTGATCCATTTCCCGTCTGGAGACCAGCGTGGGCGTTTCAGCTTGCCCTCTGTCGGGACAAGGAGTGTCGCTTCACCACCATCAGCAGAAACTCGGTAAAGCTTGACTCCCATGTAGGAGTCATCCACCGATGGGGTCTCGGCAGCCGCAAGGACGAATGCTGTTCCGTCGGGAGACCAGTCGAAATCGTAAACGGTCAAGGGAGATTCAGTAACCTGTTCACTCGTCGTTGTCTCGACGTCAACAACGTGCAGTCGCCTGTGTTTTTGATTCCGGTCGGCGACAGTCCAATCCTCTCCGTTCTCTTCCGTCCGTATCTCATCTTCAGTTTTCGCGTCGGTCACTGTGTAGGCAATCTTGTACCCATCTGGTGACCATTGGATGACCTTGACAGATTCTTCCCCCTTCGTCAGCTGGAGGGGTTCACCACCATCGACCGGGATCACATAGACCTGAGCCTTTTCGGATTCACCACGTTTCGAGAGAAAGGCGATCCATTTCCCGTCCGGAGACCATCGCGGAGATTCATCGATCTGATTGCTGAATGTAAGCTGCCAGGGCTCACCGCCCTCCACTGACATCATCCAGATGTTCCGGACCGGGGCACCTGGCTCTTCATCCTCACCGCGCGTTCGCGACACCACAAAGCCAATTCTTTTTCCGTCGGGGGAAAGTTGTACATCCGTTATCGTTCGGATGCTGAGAACCAGCTCCGGCGTCAGCACCCTCTGCTGAGCAATTCCGATGCCACTCACCACGAAACCGACGACAATACACGAATAGAACAGCCGCAACATTGTTTTCCTGTCCATGGTCAGACTTCCTTTCGAGGAACGCCCGAGTGCAGACCGGATGATGCGGTGCACCCGGACCGAGTCAAATTGCCAGTCGACGACTAGACAAAGGGAAGAACAAATTAACTGTGATACTCTCGATACTCGGAAGTAAAGCCACTTATCTCGTCAATGTTGAGTCTTTAAGGTACAGTTCACACCACGTGAGAACTCGATAGAGAAAATCCTTTTGATGTGCTCTCTCGACCACATCGTGCCGCTCCCGAGGATACACAACGTACTCAACCGGAACTCCCTTCCATTTCAACGCCGTGTACAACTCCAGCCCCTGGCTCACCGGAACCCGTCTATCCTTTTCACCGTGGAGGATCAGCGTTGGTGTTCGGGCATTGTTAATATGTTTGATGGGAGATCGATCCCAGTAGAGATCGTAGTTGTCATAGAGGTCGACTGTCCAGTGTACCGACGTTTCTTCCTGGTGGTTATCAGCCGTCCCCACCTTGCTGACCCGATTCGAGACGCCCTTCCAAACAATGGCAAGCTTGAATCTATGACCGAATTTCGTCGCTGCCCACGCGCCTGCGTACCCCCCATAACTTCCACCTCCCAGTCCGACACGGTCGTTGTCCACGATCCCCTCCCGCACGAGGAAGTCGATTCCCGCAAGGGCGTCTTCAAACTCCTTCCCGAGCATGTCCTTCTGATCGAGCTCGGAAAATCGTACGCCGCGACCGATGCTTCCACGATAATTTGGGTACAGCACAGCGATTCCATTCGCGGCCAGCAACTGCCCCCAGCGGCTGTGAGAGCCAAGCCAGCCGTTTCGTTCTGCCGATTCCGGACCGCCGTGGAACTGCACAAACAGCGGATATCGTTCACCCTTCACATAGTTCACGGGCTTTACGAAAACGCCTTCAATTTCGAGACCATCGTACGCTTCCCACTTTACGACCTCCTGTGATGCTAATACCAGTCGATCAATATGCGGGTTGACGTGCGTGAGCCGCTTCACTGTTCCAGACTCTGTTTTACCGAAGTACAATTCGTTCGGATGCGCTGGTGTGTTCGCGGCAAGTGCCATCCATCGCCCACCGCTGCTGAAGCTGACATCGCTGTAAATAATAGGTTGAACGAGAAGTGGAGAAAACTTTCTTGACCCAGGTTTAATTGTGCGCAGCACTGTACTCTGACGCTCGAGAGCACAAACGACGATCACGTCAGGTTTTCCCAACCACTGAATGTGTATGGCAGTCCCCCCCCAATCCGGTGTGAGATTCTCCGGCTCCCCACCGCGCATCGAAACCACAAAAACGCTTCCGGCGTAGGGGTCGGTGCGTTTTGTCGCACCCCTCCAGGCAATGTACTTTCCATCGTGCGACCATCGAGGAGACTCAACCTTACCCTCCGTTGCTACAAGGAGGGCGGGTGCGCCTCCCGTTGCGTTGACGATCATCAGCTTGCTGTTCATGAAGCGATCATCGACCTTCGGCGTCTCGGTTGCCTGCAGCACGAGACGTCTCGCATCGGGTGACCAGTCGAAATCCCAGACGGTGATGTCAGCGTTCGAGATTTTCCAGTTTTCTCTCGTGGAAACTTTTATGGCGTAGAGACGCGTGTGCTTGTAGTCCTGGTCAGCAACAATCCAATCGATTCCCACACGCTCGCTCTGAACTTCGTCGTCCGTCTTCGCATCTTTCATCGTGTAGGCGATCATCGAACCATCTGGGGACCATTTGAATTTCCCGACAGAGTTTTCCGCATCCGTCAGCTGTCTCGCTGCACCTCCGTCGGGAGAGATCAGAGAGATTTGCGCAACCTTTGAACCACCGCGTTTGGATATGAACGCAATGGTTTTGCCATCCGGAGACCACCGCGCATGGTTATCAGACTTGTCATTGTACGTGAAACGATAGGGATCACCTCCCTCGACGGGCAGCATCCAGATTTCCTTGAGAGGTTTCCCCACTGCCTCACCATGCCGTCTTGGCCGCGCAACGTGAAACAGGATCCTCTTGCCGTCAGGGGAGAGTTGAACGTCACTGATCGATTTAAGAGAAAGAATGTGTTCCAGCGTGAGAGCATTCTGCTGGGCAGTGATATCGCATGTGGGGAATACTGCGATGATCAGCGTGAGAAGGACAACCCTTGCAGCAGATTGCCATTTCATTTGTAACTCCTTTCCGTGGCTCAGGGTGGTGGTCCGGGAAAGAGCTCCCCCCCGACGTGAGGAATTCCATCGACTGCCATGATCTGGGAACGGTCTGAGGATAACCAAGTCAGAAGCCATGCTGAAAAAAAGTGGAATTGACGATTCGGTGTTGAGCAGCGAGACCGGGAGGCCATCATTCGAGCGTTCTCCACAGCAGCAGGATCTGATGGTTGGCCGAGTGTGGAAACAACGCGTTGTCTGTGACCAGTAGTCGAAAACAAGATATGGGAGCAAACACTAAAGTTCAAGAGTTGACATAAATGAGCACCAGCATCGTCCTTGTACACCAATCCCAGTTTCAGGATGTCGGAGCCAACGTGTTGAGTACAAAGCCACTCGAATCGACGCGAATCCCAAGCAGCATTTTTTGCATATAAAAGGAGCTTAGGGTGCAACTCCTAAGAAACTAAGGAGATTGTTCCTATTTTCCACAATAAGTAAGATAAAACTTGACATTTACCAAAAACTTTTATAATTTCACGCCATTAAAAAAGGAGGAATTGGCTCACATGAGACAAACCACTGAAGACATCTTCACGGGCGGGAACAGTAACGACACCGTGGCAATGGGTGACGTTACGCGCCTCATAAAAGAAAGAAGCATCCAGTTCGTCGAGCTCAAGTTTCTCGATCTTCTCGGCGGTCTCCAGCACATGACCCTGCCGATCGAGGTCTTCGATGAACGGTTGTTCATCGA
>JAZGDX010000112.1:0-3928 GCA_036478305.1 Bacteroidota bacterium | reverse complement strand
CCTGACAGATTGCTGACGCCCCGCAGCGTGCCCGTCTTTGCACGGGCATTTCCTTCCGCTATGGTTCCTTTCATGCGATTCTCCAATGTCCCATCAACACCGGCGATTGACAGTGAGGTGGAGAACCGCTTGAAAATCTCCGGATTCCACGTCATCGCAAGCAGCACCTCAATGATAGTCTCGGCGCTCACGAGATTATAACGGGACACGCCGGATCCGTCCGCCACGGTAAATCGGGTCGTGTCGATGCCGAGTGCAGCAATAAAGTCGCGCATAATGAGTATACCGTTTTCAGCTGTTCCCGGGTGTCCAAGGAATTCTGCGCCCAGGGTCTTCAGAATGTTCTCCGCAGAGAGGTTATCGCTCTCCTTGTTCAAGTAGACCACCACCGAATCTATCGGCCGCTCGAGCTTGAACATCTCATGTGCATCATCCGGAACAGTCTCGATTTTCAAATCGTCCGACACCACGACCCCGTGTCGCTGCAGTTCCTCATCGAAAAGGGTGAGCAGATACAGTTCTGGCTTCCAAACACTGAGCGTCTGTTTTTCCGGGGATGCCGTTTCGAGTATTTCACCGGTCACATGAATGACGTTGGACCGGTCCCTCCACAATCGCGTGACCTCGAGTTCCTCCCTCACCGTGTCCTGCACAGTTATCGCCTCGTTGAGAATCTCGACATACCGGGTAGCCGGCTGGGCTTGAACGACTGCCGGGTCGCCTGACCGCATGCCCGGGCGGACGAAGACTGTAATCGTATTGTGATTGACGGAAAGCGGGGTGATGAACATTTCCGTCGGTTCTGGCTCATCGTCCCACATCCAGCCGTTGCCCCAGTACAGATCGTCGAAGTACGATACGTCCCCAACGAGGTTTCCATTGATGAAGCTGATTCCCCGCGAGGCGAATTCACGTGCGATAGTGGCAAGGTTGACTGAATCAAGCAACGGATCACCGAATCCCTTCAGATAGATGTTCCCGTTCAGGACTGAATCCTCGACTATTCCGTCCATGAACAGCGCCGTGTTCAGCGTGAACTCCTCATCGAGCATCACCAGAGCCGTAGCGCTCGTAAACAGCTTCATGTTTGAGGCGGGATGGAACAGCAGAGTGCTATTCCGATCATAGAGAACATCTCGATTGTCGACGGAGACGACTTTGATCGCGACCTGAGTGGAAATAAACAGCGTATCATCGAGAAGTAGATCGATCTGTTCAACAAGCGCGGGTTGTTTGGGCAGCTTTCTTTGTGTTTTCTGGAAGGCTGGCATGCAAGCGACCAGCAGAATGGGAAGCATGAAGAAGAAGCAAATTGCTGTGCGCGATGGGATCATGGTCTGATCCAGGCAGTTGTTTGGAGTGCTCCTGTGAAGACTCATGCTAATTGTATCAGAAAAAGAACGAAATGCAACGAGCTTTATTGGGTCAATCTGCGCGGCAGCTTCTGCATGTCATGCTTGATGGTACCTTGAGATCCAAGACACACCCGCTGTAGGGACGACCCGCCCGAACGCCATGGGCGGGCCGGCCGTGCGCCCTTACGTGCTTGATCATCACGATACCATAAACATGATTTGGCATGACGATAGATTCATCCTTGGTTGCACGAGTTGGTGGCATCATTTCCCAGACTACGCTGATGTGTACACAACCGCGAAACGATGAGAGCGCGGCCGGGACGGCCTTACCACAGCTGTCTATTTTTCCGAATCAAATCCAGAATCCGATGGAATTATTCAAGTCCGGCATGGTCCGAAGACTGATTCTTCGGGACACCTCGCGCAATCACGGCAGATTGAGATCGTCACTCGTGCGTGTTACATCTCAGAGTTTTCTATTACCTTCTTCTCCATAATTACCAGTACCATGTTCTCCACAATTACCAGTGACTCCTCCGGGCTTACCTTGACTCTCTGCGTATTTGTGGGTATATTTTTTCGTTTTAGCTGTGCATTTTGGGTGAAATGCAGTCTGCTTCAGAATTCTGTAGGCTTCGAAAGTGAACCGGAGAATCATATCGATTGTGAACTAACCAAGCTGGCGATTCGAACATGTTTCCTTTCTTGAAGAAATTCTTCGGAAGCAAGAGCGACAAAGACATCAAGGCAATTCGGCCTATTGTGGGGGAGATCAACCGACACGCCGAGGAATATCAAAAGCTCTCGGACGATGACCTCAGGGGTAAAACCGACGAATTTCGAGCCCGGATAAATGAGGCGACGAAAGAGCTGGAAGATCAGATCTCTGAGCTGCGGGAGACACTGAAACAGCAGGAGTCCCTCGCGGAGCGCGAGTCGACACATGAAGAAATCCAGGAGCTCGAGAAGGAGCTTGGCGAGGTCATCAAGGAAGCGCTGTGGGAGATCATGCCGGAGGCCTTCGCCGCTGTCAAAGAGACGTGTCGGCGCCTGCTCGGAACCTCGTGGGATGTGTCGGGTCGAAAGACGGTGTGGGACATGGTGCCGTTTGACGTGCAGCTGATCGGCGCGGTTGTCCTCCACCAAGGAAAAATTGCCGAAATGGCGACAGGAGAAGGCAAGACACTCGCGGCGACGATGCCTGCGTACCTGAACGCCCTCCCGGGCCGCGGCTTGCACATCGTGACGGTGAACGACTACCTAGCCCTTCGGGATAGCCAGTGGATGGGGAAGGTCTACGAATTCCTCGGCTTGACGGTCGGTTGCATACAGAACCAGATGGACTCCGCTCAACGCCGCGACCAGTACTCCTGCGACATCACCTACGGCACGAACAACGAGTTCGGCTTCGATTACCTGCGCGACAACATGGTTGTCACCAAGGAAGAACTGGTCCATCGAGGTTACAATTATGCGATTGTGGACGAGGTGGACTCCGTGCTTATCGACGAGGCGCGAACGCCTTTGATCATCAGCGGTCCTGTCCGGTCGGAGGACCAGAAGTATGGCGATATGAGGCCTCGTGTGGAGCGACTCGTAAAGGGCCAGCAGAATTTCGTGAGCAAGATCGTAGCAGAAGCAGAACAGCACCTCGCGGGGGGTAAAGAACAAGAGGCAGGTATCCAGTTGCTCCGTGCTCATCGAGGGCTGCCGAATCACAAGCGGCTCATGAAGCTATTCTCTGAGCCGGCGAACAAGAAGCTGATGCAACAGACCGAGACAGAGTATATGCGCGACCAGTCGCGGAGGATGCATGAGATCGATGATGAGCTCTACTATGCGATCGATGAGCGGAATCACACCATTGGTTTGACTGATAAAGGACGAGATCTATTGATGTCCGGCGGGGCGGATAAGGACTTTTTTGTGCTTCCCGACATCGGGACTGAGTTCAGCATTATTGAAAATGATCCCCACTTTAGCGAGACGCAAAAGCAGCAGAGGAAGGATGAGCTCAACAAGCTCTTCGCAGAGCGGAGCGATCGGATCCACACCATCCAGCAGCTTCTCCGCGCATACTCACTCTACGAGAGAGACGATGAGTACGTCGTTACCGATGACGGAAGAGTTCTGATCGTTGATGAGTTCACGGGTCGTGTGCTGCCTGGTCGGAGGTATTCTGATGGCCTGCATCAGGCGATCGAGGCGAAAGAAGGGGTGAAGGTCGAGCGCGACATGCAGACGTTGGCCTCGATCACGCTGCAGAACTACTTCCGCCAGTACAAGAAGCTCGCTGGCATGACGGGCACAGCCGAAACGGAAGCTGCGGAGTTCTTCGACATCTACAAGCTTGATGTGGTCGTCATTCCGACGAACAAACCCGTCGTCCGGGACGACTCTGACGACGTTATCTACAAGACGACGCGCGAAAAGTACGGTGCAGTGATCGAGCAAATCGAGGAGATGCGCACGCAGGGCCGACCGGCTCTTGTCGGCACGACGAGCGTCGAGGTGTCGGAAACGATCAGCCGAATGCTGAAGCGCAAAGGTATACAGCACAACGTGCTGAA
>JAZGDX010000111.1:0-4027 GCA_036478305.1 Bacteroidota bacterium | reverse complement strand
GCCACGCTCTCCGAGCCGGTTTATTGTTCAAGGCGATCGGTGACACTGCGGCTGCCCGCCATGTCTATCGATCGTACTTCGACCGGTATAAGAAAGCGATTGCGAGCGGCCGGTCGGACTATCAGCTGATGGGGAGCGGTGCTGTGGCTTTCCTTTTAGAAGCCGATTTGCCCCAACTTGAAGTCATCCAAACACTTGAGGAATTTGCAAAAACCCAGGGGCCGACTTTGGAGCGGCAGTTGTGTGTCGCTTGTTTAGGGACCCTATATATGCGTGTGGGGGATTATCAAAAAGCGAAGCAGTTCCAGCAAGGCCTCGGAGAATTCTTCAGCCTCATCGCAAAATTGCCCGCAGGGGGTCGAAGTGCCGGGTGGAAGCACCTGGTCGAAGCAATCCATCTTGAGCCCAAAGGAGATTCACCCGACTTCACCATACCTGATCAGCTACTTGAAGTAGCCCAGACCGCGGGAAGGAAAGACTTTGAGTATATAGCGCGGCTCTTCCGAGCTCAGTACCACGGCAAGTACGGACGAAGCGACAAACTTGCGGCCGAATACCGCGATTTGGGTTCCCCGGTTGAGGACGACTGGATGATCATTGGGCCGTTTAAAAATCGTTCGGGCTTCCTTCGAACATTTCCACCTGAAGAATCGATTGATCTCACAGAGGCATTCAAGGGTGCTGACAGGGAGATTTATTGGCAGGCAGCCTCTGATGGGGTCTATGATGGCTATGTTGACCTGCGCGAATTGCTCCGACCATCCACATGGGCGGTTGCATACGGGGTCGTTTATGTCAACTCACCGGACAAGCGGGTCGTGCAATTCCGCTTAGGAACAGATGAGACATCGAAGCTTTGGCTTAACGACGAACTCGTTTGGCAATCCTATCGCAAGAGAGATGCGAAGCTTGACGAGCACATGGTGACCGTGGCGTTGCGTCCTGGAGATAACAAACTTCTCATCAAAGTTACCAACACTGACCGCGATTGGGGCTACTATCTGCGGATCACAGATGAGAACGGCGAAGGGTATCCGGACCTCCAGTTCCATCCTCCCACTGGCGAGAAGGAGGAACTCGCCGTTCGTTGACACTGATTCATAGAGACCCATCAACACGCATCCGCGAGTGCTTCAACACACCGCCTCAGTGGCACTCACGCATCACCCGCCTCGGACGAATACTTGTCCTGACTTCGTGGAGAGAATCGTTCGGCGAAGTCCATTCCCTCTGAACGCGATTTCAGTCACCCATCAACTGGAGAAATGGTCGCAACATTGCAGGCCGTAAGCGGGCGCGCTCCGCTGAGGGCTGGTTGATTTTCATCCCCCCGTTCTTTACCTTTGTGCCGTGCTGTACCTGCTGGACAACTTTCCCGTTCTGTCTTTCATGAACACTAATTGACCCTACGGCCGTAGAGGACATCCATGGTTACGCCGCCGGGGCTCCGGACACGCAGTTCGTGCTCCTGAACGGGGTAGTCTGGCGACTCTCGTTTGTGATCCTGGCAACTAACGACCGGATTTCATGAAGGACGATGTTTTTATAGACTCTCCAAAGTAAGAACGATGACGAAAGAAGGTCGAATCAGGACATTAGCGGCTGTCATGTTCACCGACATGGTAGGATATACTGCATTGATGCAGGAGGATGAGCAGAAGGCTAAGGAGAACAGGGACAGGCATCGAAAGGTTCTGGAGGAGTCGGCCCTCAAGCATCGAGGTAGGATCGTGCAGTATTACGGGGATGGTACGTTGAGTATCTTCGGAAGCGCAATTGAAGCGGCTCGCTGCGCGGTGGAAATTCAGAAGATGTTGCGAAGTGAACCCAAGGTCCCGGTGAGAATCGGATTGCATGTCGGGGACGTTGTGAACGAGGAGGAGGGTGTGTACGGCGACGGAGTGAACGTTGCTTCTCGAATTGAATCGTTATCGGTACCGGGGGGAATTTTGGTTTCCGAGCGAGTCTTCGACGACATCAAGAATCATCCCGAATTGCCGGCGAAGTCGCTCGGAAAGTTTGAATTGAAAAACGTGAAGCGTCCTGTAGAAGTCTTCGCTCTCACCAACGCTGGACTGGCGGTCCCTTCATCTCAGGAACTAAGAACGAAAACCGGCCCGTCGTTCAGGAGTATCGCCGTGCTTCCGTTTGTCAATATGAGTGCTGATGCGGAGAATGAATATTTCAGCGACGGGATTTCAGAGGAGTTGATAAACGCGCTCACGAGAGTCGATGGTTTGCATGTAACATCCAGAACATCATCCTTCGCATTCAAGGGGAAGCAAGAAGACATACGCCAGATTGGCGCTCAACTCAACGTCAGTACGGTGCTCGAAGGGAGTGTCCGAAAGGCGGGAGATAAGGTACGAATAACAGCTCAGCTCGTCAACACGGCGGACGGATACCACGTGTGGTCCGAAGTTTTCGACAGAAGATTGCAGGATATATTTGAAGTTCAGGATGAAATATCAAGAAAAATCGCCAACAGGATGAGGGAGAAGTTGGCCGGAAGCGAGATAAAAGAACCGTTGGTGAGATCCCACACCAGGGATCTCGAAGCCTACAATCTTCACCTCAAGGGCCTCTATTATTGGAACAAATGGACGCCCGAGGACATCAACAAGGCCCTTCAGTGTTTTGAAGAGGCGATCCAGAAGGACCCCGATTTCGCCCTGCCGTATGCCGGCCTCGCATGGTCTTATTCATACCTGGGTTTAATGGGGCAGATGCCATCAAGAGAGGTCTTTCCAAAGGCGAAGGAAGCCGCATTGAAAGGTCTGGAGCTGGATGAAACGTTGGCTGAAACTCACGTTGCACTGGGACTGGTCAAGATGTTCTATGATTGGGACTGGGATGGCGCTTTCAGCTCATTTGATAGAGCGCTCAAACTGAATCCGGGAGCAGCAGATGTTCACAAGTCCTATGCGATGTATCTTTGGGCAGTGGGCAAACTTGAAGAGGCCGTAAATGAATCGGAGCTCGCTGTTCAACTCGATCCGCTCTCACTTCCTATTCGTAACCACCTTGCATGTGCATACCTCTTTGCTGGGCAAAATGATGAAGCAATCGAGCAGAGCGATAAGGTCCTCGAGATGGATCCAACGTTCAGAAGTGCACTTGAGTTTAAAGGTATGGCCTATCTGCAGAAAGGCGAAATCGACAGGAGTATCGAGCTTTTTGAGGAGTATCAAAAGTTGACCAAGGATCCCTTGAAAGGCATGGCCGGTCTGGGTTACGCATACGCACGAGCGGGCAGGCTGGAAGAGGCTCGTGAATGTCTCGAAAAGTTGAAACGTAGAGAACAAATCGACAAGAATGTTGGATTGAGCATGGATTTTGCGGCTATTTATGCGGGACTAGGAGATTCCGACAAGGTGTTCTACTACCTGGAAAAGGCATACGAACAACGCTACGGGATCCTTTATCTAAAATGTCACCCTGCTTGGAATGATCTTCGCGCCGACCCGAGGTTTAGAAACATACTGAAAAAAATTGGGTTGGAGAAATAGGGATTGTACTTGGGTTTATGTTTTACCCGTGATTCATGGATCCCAATCATACCAAAGGAGCAGTAAGATGAGACACAATACATTGATGCTCAGCATCGGTCTTGCCTGTGCGATGCTCACTGTCCCCGGAAACACGGCTGCCCAGGAGAAGCCTGACATGGAAGCACAGGCGGAACTCATGAAAATGTACATGGAGTTGGCCAATCCCGGCGAAGAGCACAAACTCCTCGAGTCTCTTGTGGGCACCTGGGATACAGAGCTCAAGTTGTGGGGGCAGCCGGGTCAGGATCCGATGACAGCCACGGGAACCGCCGTGAACACGATGATCCTCGGCGGCCGATTCCTGTTGACGGAATCCACGGGCGGCGAGGGTTCCATGAAGTTGGAGTCCCTGTCAATTACCGGCTTCGACAGGCGCCACAAGAAATACTCGCTGGTCGTATTCGATACGTGGGGTACCTACTACGTGACGGCTGCAGGCTCGTACGACGAGGCCACCAGGACGATCACGATGTACG
>JAZGDX010000110.1:0-2569 GCA_036478305.1 Bacteroidota bacterium | reverse complement strand
GATCGTATTGAGTGAGACCTTATCGGCCCCGCATCGAAGTACCGCCAGGATATCATCGAGCGTTCTAATGCCTCCTCCAACTGTTAGCGGCACAGCAACCGCTTTCGCCACTCGCTTGATGACATCGAAAAATGGCTGCCGTCCTTCGAGAGAACAAGAAATGTCGAGCAGCACAATCTCATCCGCGCCCTCGTCTGAGTATCGCGACGCAAGCTCGACGGGATCGCCAACGTCCACCAGATTCCTGAAATTTTTTCCCTTGACAACTCTCCCGTTCAAAACGTCGAGACAGGGGATAATTCGGCGTGTTAGCATAGCGTTCCGATCAAATCTTGCAATGAAAGGATACCTTCGTGCAGTGCTCTTCCGATGATCACTCCCGCGACCCCGGTCTGTTTCAGGGCAAGCACGTCGTCTATCGAGCTAACTCCCCCCGAGGCTATCCACTCAACTGTAGGAAATGACTCAACGAGCTTTCTATACAGCTCAACGTTCGGTCCCGAAAGAGTTCCATCCCGACGAACATCGGTTGAGAGAAATCGTGTGATCCCTATGTCAGCCATGCGACGGACAACCGTAACGAGGTTCACTCCAGCGAGAGTCTGCCATGCATCAGAGGCTAGGAATCCACTTCGAATATCGACAGCGACACAGAGCTTCTGCGTGCCAAATAGTTTCGCCCATGCCTCCACCCGATCGGCAGTGCGAATAGCTGCGGTGCCGATAACGACATGTGCTACACCGAGCGCGATGAGTCGGCCTAGATCCTCTTCAGTTCGAACCCCACCTCCCACTTGAACTTTCATTTCCCCCAGTGAGAGAATCTCCTCGATCGATGACCAATTCACCACGCGTCCCGCCTTTGCACCGTCGAGGTCAACTACATGCAAATTCTGTACATCGAATCGAAGGAATTGCTCTGCCATTGCACGCGGCGTGACTGCGTACTCCCTCCGCCTCGAGAACCTCCCCTCAGTTAGACGAACGCATTTGCCCTGCAAAATATCTATCGACGGAATGATCTGCATAGTTTGTCAAAATTGCTGAGAAGCGACAGGCCGGCCCTCCCCGATTTTTCTGGATGGAACTGAACGCCAAAATAGTTTCCTTTTGAAATTGCAGCAGCAAACTGGACGCCGCAGTTTGAGGTGGCGATTGTCGACTCATCGACGTCAGCAACATACGAATGCGCAAAATAAAAATATCCGTCGGAATCAATTCCGGCGGCCAGTGGATTCCGCGTGAGAAACTCAACTCTGTTCCAACCCATGTGAGGAACTTTCGACACGCGTCCCTTGAGGCTTCTAATGAGCCCCGGAACCAGTCCAAGACAGCGCATCCCTCCCTCCTCAGACGCTTGATACAGAAGCTGCATTCCCAGACAGATGCCGAGGACCGGCACACCGAGCGTTTGGACGAACCTCACTAGTCCGAGCGTCTCCAGAGAGCTCATCGCACCTGGAGCTGCACCAACGCCTGGCAGAATAATTCCGTCGCAGCGAGCGAGTTTCTCAGACTCGCTGCTGACGATAAACTGTGCCCCGATCCTCGTGAGTGCATTCGAGACGGAGGCAATATTCCCTGCTTCGTAATCAACGACCCCGATCATACCAAACCTTTCGTGGAAGGAAATGCAAACGGCGCTCTTGGATCGACGCGGATGGCTGCTTTCAACGCCCGAGCCGTCGATTTAAAGATCGCTTCAATCTTGTGATGATCGTTCCTGCCAGTGCAGCGAATGTGAAGTGTTGCTCTCAGGCCTCGCGCAAAAGCTTGAAAGAAGTCTTGCAGCAGTTCTGTGGGAAGTCCCCCGATCCGCTCTCGGTGAAAGTCACACACGAACGAGAGATACGCTCTCCCGCTTATATCAAGAACCACCTGAGCAGTAGCCTCATCCATCGGTGCGACGAAACCGTAGCGTTCGATACCCTGCTTCTCTCCCAAAGCGTTCCAGAGCGCTTCACCGATAACGAAACCAACATCCTCTACCGTATGATGTTCATCGACGTGAAGGTCTCCATTTGCTCGAACGGTCAGGTCAATTCGAGAATGTCGCGCAAGTTGCGCAAGCATATGATCGAGGATGCCGATGCCCGTCGCGATGTCGTATTTCCCCGATCCATCGAGCCAAACGGATACCTCAACATTCGTTTCGCTTGTCGTTCGATGAAGTTTCGCCGAGCGAATTGCCCGGGCGATGTAGTTGCACGCATCGAACGCATCATCGGTCGTGTATTCTGCCCGAGAGGTTTTACGACGGGCCACGAGCACCGAGCGGAAACCAAGATTTACTGCAAATCGGACGTCCGTTTCTCGATCTCCGAGGACGAACGAACGTTTGGCGTCAACAGTATTCTTCTTCAGGTATTCATCGATGAGTCCAGTATTAGGCTTGCGGCAGCTGCAATCCTGCTCAGGAAGGTGAGGACAGATGAAGATTTTCTCAAATCGAATCCCCTCCCCTTTAAGCAAGCTGAGTATTTTCTCCTGTACTCTCGCAAAGAGTCGTTTCGGGAACTTCTTCGTTCCCAGAGCATCCTGGTTGCTTACCATGAGGAGCGTGAGACCC
>JAZGDX010000011.1:0-5481 GCA_036478305.1 Bacteroidota bacterium | reverse complement strand
CCAGGCCATCGAGCCCGATCACCTGGTGGCAGCACTCGTGCAGGACTCGGAAGGCGTTGTAGTCTCGATACTACAGAAACTGGGCGCCAACTTAAACCTCATAAAGATAAAGATCAACGAGGTGATTGAGAAGCTGCCGAAGGTTAGTGGCGCATCGGTTGGCAACCAGTATCTGTCCCAGCCGTCGGCGCAGGTGCTGGACCTCGCCTTCAAAGAGGCCACCCAGCTGCGCGATGAGTATGTAAGCACAGAGCATCTTCTGCTTGCTCTTGCCGATGACCCTTCAAAGAGTTCGGCCTTTCAACTCCTTGCAGATCAGGGAGTCTCCAAGGAAAACATTTACAGGGTGTTGAAAGATATCCGCGGTACGCAGCGGGTGACTGACCAATCGCCTGAAGAGAAATACCAGTCGCTTAATCGCTACGGACGCGATCTCAACGAGCTTGCACGCGACGGGAAGCTGGATCCAGTGATTGGCCGTGATGAGGAGATTCGTCGTGTGTTGCAGGTACTGTCACGGCGGACGAAGAATAATCCCGTGCTCATCGGGGAACCGGGCGTTGGAAAGACTGCGATTGTCGAAGGGATTGCACAACGCATCGTCCAGGGAGACGTGCCCGAAAATTTGAAGTCGAAGCGCATCGTTTCGCTCGACATGGGCACTCTGGTCGCCGGTACCAGCTTCCGTGGTCAGTTTGAGGAGCGTCTTAAGGCCGTGCTGCGAGAAGTGACAGAATCTAACGGTGAAATCATTCTCTTTATCGACGAGCTTCACACGCTCGTCGGTGCCGGCGCGGCGCAGGGTGCCGTTGATGCTGCGAATATGCTGAAGCCGGCGCTCGCCAAGGGTGAACTTCGAGCGATCGGTGCGACGACCATCGATGAATACCGAAAGCATATCGAGAAAGATGCAGCTCTTGAGCGTCGATTCCAATCTGTGCTTGTGGGTGAGCCGAGCGTTGAGGACACCATCGCGATTCTCCGCGGACTGAGCGAGCGCTATGAGCTCCACCACGGAGTTCGCATCACTGATGGAGCGATCGTTGCGGCTTCGCAGCTTAGTTACCGATACATATCAGACCGTTTCCTGCCCGATAAGGCGATCGACTTGATCGACGAAGCTGCATCGAAACTCCGTATCGAGATCGACTCAATGCCGGAGGAACTCGACGAGGTCGAGCGGCGAATCAAATTGCTCGAAATAGAGCGAGAGGCTGTCAAACGCGAGAAAGACGAGGCTTCCCGAGCAAGGCTGAGCGACATCGATAAGGAGGTCTCGGAATACGTGCAGAGGCGAAAAGAGCTTCGTGCACACTGGCAGCTAGAAAAAGAACTCATACAGACAATTCGTAATCTCAAGGGAGAGATCGAGCAGACGAAAACGGAGTCGGAGCAGTACGAGCGGCAGAGTGATTTTGGCAAGGTCGCCGAGCTGCGTTATGGCGTCCTGGCACAAAAGGAACAGCAGCTGAAACGAACGATCGCCAACCTCGCGGAGGTTCAGAGGGAAAAGCGGATGCTCAAGGAGGAGGTGGATGCAGAGGATATTGCCGAAATCGTGTCGCGCTGGACGGGCGTCCCGGTTAGTCGAATGCTGGAGAGCGAGCGCGCGAAGCTTCTAAACATGGAGGAACGACTGCACGAACGCATCGTGGACCAGGTGGAGGCGGTCAGGGCCCTGAGCGATGCCATTCGGCGTGCACGGGCGGGATTGCAGGATGAAAAGCGGCCAATCGGGTCGTTTATCTTCATGGGCAGCACCGGCGTCGGGAAGACGGAAATAGCACGAGCCCTGGCGGAAGTGCTTTTCAACGACGAAAACGCGCTGGTTCGGATCGATATGGGTGAGTACACGGAGAAATTCTCGGTCTCGAGGCTCATCGGTGCGCCTCCCGGCTACGTGGGATACGAAGAGGGGGGACAATTGACTGAGGCGGTACGACGGAGGCCGTACTCCGTCGTACTACTCGACGAGATCGAGAAAGCGAATTCTGAGGTGTTCAACGTACTGCTTCAGGTCCTCGATGATGGTCGTCTCACAGATAGTAAGGGAAGGACAGTCAACTTCAAGAACACCGTGATCATTATGACTTCCAACCTGGGCTCGCATCTGATCCAGGATCAGCTGGCCAGAGAATTTGCGACGGACGATAAATTGGACGAAGCGGTTTCCAACCTGAGACCACAGCTGAATCAGATGCTCCGGCACACGATACGTCCTGAGTTTCTCAACCGGGTTGATGAGATCATACTCTTCAGGCCGCTCACCCGCAAGCACATCAAGCAGATAGTCGAATTGCAATTGAAGCGTGTGAATCAGATAGCAGCGAGTAAGGAAATTGCGCTCAAATTCACGGATGACGCGAAAGACTGGCTTGCCAAACTCGGGTTTGATCCGGCGTACGGGGCGAGACCGCTGAAGCGCGTGATTCAGAAACATGTTGTGAACAGGCTCTCGGAGAAAATCCTTGCGGGGGAGATTTCTGCGGGAGATATAGTGGAGGTTAGACTGAACAAACAAGGGCTGATCGATCTGAGGCGGGAGGCCGTCACCGCCGTGGAGAAGTATGCTTTCACTTCTTCCTAAAGGCACCTGAGTTGAAGCACGCTCGTGATGTTCACCAAGACGCCGAGGGGTATCCTCTCTCGGCGTTTCTGTTTGTATCTCGCCAGATTTTTTCCTAGATTGTGCGACACGAAATCCGTAGAGCTACCGATCGTCAAACCGTCAGGGGAAATTGATCGTGATCTCTCTTATTGTTCACGGTGGAGCCTGGAATATCCCACAAGAGTTGGTGGCCTCACATCGTGAAGGCCTCGCAAGGGCGCTCAACGTCGGGTGGGAGATCCTCCTCGCTCGAGGCTCAGCCGTTGACGCTGTTGAAAGGACGATCAATGCGTTGGAGGACGATCCGACGTTTGATGCAGGAAAGGGTTCCTTTCTAAATGCGCTGGGGGAGATCGAGCTTGATGCAAGTATCATGAATGGGTCCGTCGTCCGTGCCGGGGCCGTCGCTGCAGTTCCGAACATTCGCTATCCAATCTCCCTTGCACGAAAGGTAATGGATGAGAGCGAGCACTTGCTACTCAGCGGCATGGGGGCTGTTCGGTTTGCAAAAGAGAAAGGGATTGAGCAATGTCAGCCGGATGATCTACTTGTCGACCGCGAAATCGCGCGGTGGAGGCGGATTCAAGGTCAGAGTACATTCTCGACGAAAGAGGTATTCAAGAAGGACGAGAAATTGGGGACCGTCGGGGCCGTTGCGATCGACGATCAACGAACGATCGTTGCGGGAACGTCCACTGGAGGGACTCCGAATAAGTATCCGGGACGGGTCGGCGATTCTGCCCTCATTGGCTGCGGTACATACGCTGACAGCGGCGCAGGTGGAGTTTCCTGCACAGGATGGGGTGAAGGAATCATCAAGGTCGTTCTTGCGAAAACAACGATTGACTTGATGGAGCAGAATGGCTGGCCACCGCAAGCTGCGGCGGACTGGGGCATCCGGTTGCTTGCCAGGAAGACAGAAGGGCTTGGTGGAATGATTGTGCTAGACAAAGAAGGAAAGGTTGGCTGGGCATTCAACACACCGCGGATGGCAAGGGCCCACAGAACAAGCGAGATGAGTGAACCGGTCGTCGAAGTCTAAATTATAATGCGTTGGCGCACAGCGCTTTGAATGCAGTTTTTTTGCTTTAGGGCATGAAACCGCTCTCACTTGTGGGTCATGTGATCGAGCTGTATGAGTTGGTGCGCTCAGCGACAGTCCCTACGGACGCAGTCGTAAACGATTTTGTCCGCGAGAGGCGATACCTCGGGTCGAAAGATCGGCGGTTTCTCACAGATGCACTCTACGGAATCGTCCGGCATCGAAAGCGACTGGAAGCAACGCTTGAGCATTCGCTGAAACAGATGAATTTGTGGGCTCCTGCCCCTCATGTTCCAGCCCTTTGGATGTACGTCGCCTACAAAGTCTGTATCCGCGATCGTTCCCCGAAAGCGCTCCTCGGCGAAATATCCTCCCTGTGGATAACAAGTTCTCCAGACGTTGACCTCGAGAGGTTGTCGGTGCTCCTTCAGGAAAACGCACAGCTTCGTTTCCTTCCGGAGTTTCCAGCGCTACGTCTCTCGACCGAGTACTCCTATCCCACTTGGATGGTTGAGCAGTGGCTTCGTCGACTCGGAGAAGACGAAACCCGCCGACTCTGTGCGGCAATGAATGAAGTGGCGCCGGTCGTCATTCGGGTCAATACGATGATGGCTTCCCCCGAAGAGTGCCGTGCCGCGTTGGAAAAGGAGGGGATACCGTGTCATCCGACTTCCCTCTCTCCCTTTGGACTGATACTCGAGAAACGCACCAACGTTCATGGGCTCAATGCTTTTCGTGGGGGATTGTTCGAGATTCAGGATGAGGGGAGTCAGCTCCTGTCGCTTCTCGTTGACCCCCGTCGTGGACAGTTCATCGTCGATGCCTGTGCAGGGGGCGGAGGGAAAGCACTCCATCTCTCAGTTTTGATGGAAAACGGTGGACAGATTATCGCGCTCGATGTCGATGGACACCGCTTGGAGAGACTGAGAAAGCGCTGTCGTCGTGCGAACGCGGTGAACGTTGAACCGGTCCTGGTTGATAAGGGGGATGACAGTGCGGAGGGATCCTACGTTGCCATGGCAGATGCAGTGCTTGTGGATGCTCCATGCAGCGGTTCCGGGACAATACGTCGAAATCCGGGAACGAAGTGGAGTCTGACACAGCAAGCGATCGCAGAGTATCAGTATCGTCAGCAGAGCGTTCTCACCCGTTACAGTCGTCTTGTGAAACCTGGAGGGCGAATTGTGTATGCGACCTGCTCACTTCTCGAGGAGGAAAATGAGGAAGTAGTCCAATCGTTCTTGAGTAAACAACCTTCATTTCGAGTGCAGCCAGCCCGCGAAGTCCTGGAGAAGTGGAATCTTCAACACCTCGCCGAAAGGGAGTTTCTTTCTCTTCTTCCACATCGACACGGAACAGACGGTTTTTTTGCCGCCGTTCTTGCACGCAATCCATAGCTGGACCCGGACCCCGTTCAGGAGGGATTTTTCGCACCGAAGTGAACTGATCGGGGAACGGACTTCTCCGTATTGGAGCGTTGAGGTGGAAGTTGACTCTCGTTCACCATTTTCCTAAATTTGATGCGCTCTTCGCTAACTGATGTTCTACGCAGATCGGAAAAAATCATGCGTTTGTCACCGTCTTCATTCCTCGCATTTGTAGCGCTTTTGCTGATGAATTGCAGTGCCCCATCGGAGGATGAGCTTCTGGAAAAAGCCCAAGCCGCGCACAAGAGTGGAAACTACGAGGAGGCTCTGGAGTACTACGAAACGATCCTCGATAGGTATCCATCGGGGAAGTACAAATCCTCAGCGCTCTTCTTGCTCGGGTCTCTGTACAACAACGAGTTGAAGGACTATCGGGTTGCCATCCGATACTATCGTGACTTCGC
>JAZGDX010000109.1:0-3447 GCA_036478305.1 Bacteroidota bacterium | reverse complement strand
CCGACAGTCAGTGCTTCGGGCTTATGGTCGCGGCAGAACCTTCAGACCGAGAGCGTTTACCTGCAAGGAATTGGAAATCTCCCTTTCTCGCAGTCAGCGACGACGAATACATTTCGCACTTCCGCATCGGCCGGTATTACGATCTTCGATGGATTTGGGAACACTTCGAATCTCAGTCGGGCACGGGCCGCCGCATTGTCCGCAGAGTTCTCCCTTGATCGAATGAAGCAGACGGTCGTGTTCAGTACGACGCAGCTCTATTTGAATATTCTGCGGACGGAGCAGCTTTTGAGTGTGGCGGAGGACAACTTAAAGCGAAGCATGCGGCAGCTGGAGCGAATCGAGGAATCCAACCGAATCGGTGCTGTCGCGCTCGCAGACGTCTATCGTCAGCAAGTAGTAGTCGGCAATGACGAGGTGGCGGTGATTCAGGTAAAGAACAATTATGACCGGGCGGTCGCGGACCTCGTGTACTACCTGGGCTTGAACGCGCTCGATGAGTATCGATTTGAAGATCCTGCTATTCCCACCACCATTGACACCGAGGAATTCTTTTCGGTAAACGATCGATATCGAGACGTGCGATCCCTGTTGGACCAGGCGCTGGATTTGAGGCCAGACTATCAGAGCGCAATTGAGAACGTCAACCGAGCACGATCTGGTGTAACTGCTGCACGCGCGGGCTACTTTCCGACCGTTACGGGTTTCTCTTCCTACGGGCTGTCGAGCCCGGAGTTCTCCCAGTTGCGGGACAACCGGACGTTGGCATGGGGAATCTCTATCAATTTCCCAATCTTCAGCGGCTGGCGGGTCCACAATGCAGTCCAGCAGGCCAAAGTCGACAAGAAGAATTCCGAAGAGTCGCTGAATCAGGCACAGAGGCAGATTCAGGTTGATCTCAGAATATCGTTGCTGGACCTGGGAGCAGCTCAAAAACGAATTGAAGTATCTGAGAAAAGCGTCAAGTCGGCTGAAGAAGACCGAAGGATTGCCGAGGAGCGATACAACCTTGGCGCGGGAACTCTTCTGGACCTTCTCACGGCCAATGCTCAACATACGACCGCAGTCAGTAATCAGGTGAACGCAGTCTACGACTATATTCTTGCGAAGCGTCAGATGGAGTATTTCCTTGGAACATTAGCGTTCTAAGGGTCTCTCTTTCGCTGCACGCTCGTGCTTGAACAGGAGGTCAAAAAAAACATGGCGAAGGACAAGAAGTCGAAGAAGAAAATTATCATATTCTCCGTCATCGGTGTTGTGGTCGTGGCGCTGGGAGTCACAGCCTTTTTCACAACCAAAACCAAGCCCCCCATTGCGGTGCAGACGGAAAAGGCATCCCTCCGGACTGTGACGCAAACGGTTACCGCCTCTGGGAAAATCCAACCCGAAGTGCAGGTGATGATCAGCCCGGAGGTAAGCGGAGAAATCATTGAGCTGCCCGTACGGGAAGGTCAGCAGGTTGCCAAAGGCGACCTGTTGATGAAGATCAAGCCGGACTTTTATGTTGCAAGGCGCGACCAGATGGAAGCTGGGATGAATTCTGCGAAGGCAAACATGGAGCGCAGTTTGTCTGAGTCCAAGCGGTCGGAAGAACTTTATGCTAAGGGCCTGATATCGGACTCAGAGCTGGAGGCGTCACGGACACTTTACCATGTCAACAAGGCTCAGTATGAACAAGCTCAGGCAGCTTTGAATCAGGCAATCGAAGATCTGAACAAGACCACGGTCTATGCCCCGATGAAGGGTACGGTAAGCCAACTGAATTCCGAGTTGGGCGAGCGTGTTCTCGGGACACAGCAATTTCAGGGCACGAATGTCATGACGGTTGCGGATTTATCCAGGATGGAATCCCGTGTTGAAGTCGACGAGAACGATGTCGTGATCATATCGGTCGGCGATACAACACGGATCGAAGTGGATGCTTATCGAGATAGGAAGTTAACGGGCGTGGTGTCTGAAATCGCAAAGACTGCGACCACGAAAGGACTGGGCACCCAGCAGGAAGTTACGAATTTTCTGGTCAAGATTCGGGTTCTCGACAAGGACCTTGAACTTCTTCCGGGAATGTCCGTGACTGTCGACATTGAGACCGAGACTCGCAGGGACGTCCTCGCAGTGCCGATCCAGAGCGTCACGACGAGGGTTCCGAAGAAGGAGGAAAAAGAGACGCAAGAAGATGGGGAAGAGGGTGAAGCAATCGCACAGGAACAGCCGGACAAGAAGGATAAGAAAGAAAACAAACCTGTCGAGGTTGTGTTTCTCGTCGAGGAAGACACTGCCAAAATGGTGCCCGTGGAGCGGGGAATCAGCGATGACAGCTACGTAGAAATCCTTGACGGGATTAGCGAAGATGCTGAAGTCGTTTCAGGAAGCTATCGTGCAATCGCCCGTGAGCTCGAAGATGGCTCCAAAGTGCGGGTCGAGAAAGAGAAAAGCGGTGCCAGACGAGGTGGAGGGGAAGAAGGATAGGTGAGCGTAGAACGCTAACCGGGGCGCGAAAGGTCTATTACACATCTACAGCAGAGGGAGGTTATGGCTACGGTGAATAATTCAGAGCCGGTCATCATTCGACTTCAGAATATAACAAAGTCGTACGACATGGGTGGGGCGGAGCAAGTTCACGCGCTCCGCGGCGTGACTCTGGAAATCCGAAAGAATGAGTACATTGCGATCATGGGCCCTTCAGGATCGGGGAAATCGACGCTCATGAACCTGATCGGGTGTCTCGACACCCCGACGTCAGGCCTGTATGAGTTTAACGGCGTAAATGTCAGTCAGATGAACGATAACGAGCTTGCGAAGGTCCGCAACAAGGAGATCGGCTTTGTGTTCCAGACGTTTAACCTCCTGGCGCGGTCTGACTCACTGCACAACGTTGAATTGCCGTTGATCTACGGCGGTCTTGGTGCTTCCGAACGTAAGCGGCGGGCAAAGGAGGCGCTAGAGCAAGTGGGCTTGGGTGATCGTGGCCATCATAGGCCGAATGAGCTGTCAGGTGGACAGCGCCAGCGCGTGGCCATCGCACGAGCCCTTGTTACAAGTCCCTCGATCATTCTCGCAGACGAGCCGACGGGGAACCTCGACACAAAAACGGGTGATGAGATCATGTCGGTGGTTGAGGAATTGCATCTTAAAGGAAACACGATAATCCTTGTGACACATGAGGAATACATCGCTGAACATGCCAAGCGCATAATCCGGCTTCGTGATGGACTGGTCGAGGGCGATGAGCGGGTGCGTAGGGGTAAATCTGTTGACGCAAGGGCATCCTGAGAGGTTGTATGCATTTTCTCACTGAATTGAAAGAAGGATTGATAATTGCGCTTCGATCGATCCGCTCGAATAAGATGCGGTCCGTCCTCGCCACTATAGGAATCGTCATCGGGATCGTGTCTGTCACGTTGATGGCGACCGCGCTCGCTGGTCTCGACCGGAAGTTTACTGAGA
>JAZGDX010000108.1:0-3549 GCA_036478305.1 Bacteroidota bacterium | reverse complement strand
AGGAGACTGACTTCCGACCCTCGAAAAGTTACTCTACCCCCAACGACACCCGTTGCATCCGGAAAATGAACGCCACGGGATTCACACTACTGAAAAGGAGGTAATCACTTGGGAAAGAAAAACAAGGAAGAAAAAGAACTCCTGCGACGAGAGAAGGACCGAGACCGCGAAGAACGCGACGAGAGAAGGATACTGGATCGACACATAGACACGATGTTCCGGATTGCGATACCCAATCATATGCAGCTGAGCATGATGGCGGATCAGAAAGCCAACATCCTAATCACGATCTGCGCGATCATTCTTGGGCTCATCATCAAATATGTGTTCGACCCATTGCTCAGCTATCCAGCGATCTCCATGAGTCTTACCTGCGTCGTGACCATATTGCTTGCTGTTTTTGCAACGATGCCGAAGCTCTCAACAGAGCTTTTCAAGGGAGAAGAAGCGCAGTCAAAACCAAACTTGTTGTTTTTCGGGTACTTCGGTCAGTTGCCCTACGATGCGTACGCTGAGAAAATGGATCGGCTATTGAAGAATCGGCCGGAGTTGATCGACTCCCTTCTCCGCGACTTGCATTCCCTCGGGACAGTCCTTGCGAAGAAAAAGTACAAATACCTGCGATACAGCTACCTCGCCTTTACTGTAGGGCTTGTCGTCACCACCGTTATATTCGTAGTCACCTTCATTGTCGGTCCTCAATAGATTGGTGCTTGTTGAGTTCGTTCAGAACAGATAGAACAATCTTCAACCAGTGCTTTTTCCGTTGAGATATCTGCAGCTGCCCTGAACAAATCTCATGAGCAAAAGGAGCGATTCCGCCCGACCCAGGAAACCCCCGAAATTCGACCTCGTCGACGAAACATCGGACCATGCGGAACTCCGTGAAGAGTTTTCCGCTAAACAACGACTGGTTAACCGGGAACTCAGCTGGCTCGATTTCAACAACCGGGTCCTCGATGAGGCATCGGACCCGTCGGTACCAATCCTCGAACGAGTGAAGTTCCTCGCTATCGTCTCATCTAACCTCGATGAGTACTTCATGGTACGGGTTGCCCGGATTCGTCGGCAGATCGAGACTGGCATCAAAAAACGCGGCGTCGATGGGCTCCGGCCTGCAGAGGTCATGGACCAGATCAATGAGCGCGTTCAGCGGATGCACGAAGACATCGGTCATTGTTTCCGGAATCATATCACCCCTGCACTCCTCGCCGAGAACATCCTTCTGGTGACGGAGACTCAAATGACGTCGGAGCAACAGGCGTTTGCGCTAGAATACTTTCGGAAAAAGATTCTTCCGGAGATGACGCCGCTCTCGATCGATCCCTCCCTCCCGTTTCCCCACCTAGAGAACGCAACACTCTACTTTTGTGTTGAGCACGTTGAAAAGGAATCCGCTCCCCATCGCAAGAGAGCCGATTTAGCACTGATCAAGATTCCATCGAAGAAGCTCGGCCGATTTGTCAGTCTCCCCTCCGACGACGTCATCGTGCACATTATTCGGATCGACGACGTGGTTCGCCTTTTTCTGCCTGAGCTTTTTCCCAACCGCTCGATCCTCGGAAGCTACGAAATCAAGATCGTTCGTGACTCCGAGCTAGAGATCGATGATATCGAGTCAAAAGATTTGATACGTAAAATTGCCAAAGCTCTTCAAAAACGAGGAAAGGCACCTGCCACGAGATTCCTCCACGATCCAGAAATGCCGAAGTGGATCGTAGACACAATTGGTTCACGTTTGAAGCTGGCGAGCTACAACATTTTCGCTGGTGCTCGTTATCATTCATTCTCCGACCTGATGCAGTTTCCCGATGCTGTCGTGCGACCCTCACTCCGAGATCCGCAGATGGTCCCTCGGACCGTGCCGCAATTCGAGGCGTCTGATGACATGTTCGCTGTCCTGCGCTCGAACGACATTCTGCTGCATCATCCTTACCAGAGCTTCGGTGCTGTGAATCATTTCTTTGAGCGGGCAGCGGAAGATCATGAGGTCGTTTCGTTGAAAGCCTCATTGTACCGCGTTACCGTCGAATCCCCCCTTGCCTCAGCTCTCGTGCGGGCCGCTCAGCGCGGTAAGCAGGTGACTGCTCTCATTGAGCTCAGGGCCCGTTTTGATGAAGACCGGAATATTTCATGGGCTCGACGGCTCGAAGAGGCAGGCGCCCGCGTTCTCTACGGCGTTGAGCATTTTAAGACGCATTGCAAGCTAGGTCTTGTCGAACGGAAGGAGGGCAACAAACTAAGGAGGTACTGCCACCTGGGCACCGGGAACTATAACGAGCGCACCGCGCAGTTGTACACCGATCTCGCTGTTCTCACAGCTCACGACGCGATCGGCGCAGAGGTCGCGAAGGTGTTTGACCTTCTGACCAAAGGAGTCCGCGAGGAGACGTTTTCCCATCTCCTGGTCGCTCCACTCTGCCTGCGCTCGGGTTTCGTCAGGAGAATTCGACGTGAGGCTGATTTGGCGCGCGAAGGCCGAACAGCACGAATTGTCGCGAAGATGAATTCGCTCGTCGATCCTCGCATGATCGACGAACTGTATCTGGCGAGTCGAGCCGGAGTTCGCGTTCAACTGATCGTCCGCGGAATCTGCTGTCTCCGTCCAGGCGTGCCCGGGCTGAGTGAAAACATTGAAGTCATCAGCATCATCGATCGGTTTCTCGAGCACGCACGGGTTTATTACTTCCATAACGATGGGAACCCCGAAATCTTCGCATCGAGCGCCGATTGGATGCCACGAAATCTGAACAGACGAGTAGAAGTCGCCTTCCCAATCCTCGATCCGAAAATAGCTGCTCACGTGCAGGAAATCCTTGAAGTACAGCTTTCAGACAATGTCAAGGCAAGGGTTTTCAATGCGGACGGATCGTCGAAGCACCGACGGAGGAACGGTAGTCCCCCAGTCCGCTCACAAGAAGTGCTGTACCAGCTGGTCCAAAGCCAATCGAATCAGGGGACCTGACCACGAATCAAGGAACGTGGCTCGAAAGACCGCCGGGATTGCAGATCAAAGTGCAATAATGTAAGTTCCGTAATACTATGACTGAAACTCAACAGAGAAAGCTCGCTGCCATCATGTTCACTGACATGGTGGGCTACACAGCCCTCATGCAGAAGGATGAGTCTAAGGCCAAGACCCAGAGAGACCGATTCAGAAATATCCTCCGACACTCTGTGGACGAACATGGTGGTCAGATCCTGCAATTCTATGGCGATGGAGCTCTCTTAAGTTTCGGGAGTGCGATCGAAGCGACCCGATGCGGCATCGAGATCCAGCGGGCTTTGAGGGAGGAGCCGAAAATCCCAGTCCGCATCGGCATTCACGTGGGCGATGTGGTCTTCGAGGACGAGGGAATTTTTGGAGACGGAGTCAATGTAGCGTCTCGCATTGAGTCAGTGGCTGCACCAGGAGGTGTCTGTGTTTCGGAGAAGGTTTACGACGAGATTAAGAACCAGCCGGAAATGGAAACGAAGTCTCTCGGACGGTTTGAGTTAAAAAATGTCATAAGGCCAACAGAGATCTTTGCCCTCGTCGGTGAAGGACTG
>JAZGDX010000107.1:0-7778 GCA_036478305.1 Bacteroidota bacterium | reverse complement strand
TCTCGTTGCGCACGAGCCGCCTGCCACTTCACGTATTCCTCATTGATCTTTTCCGCACTCACCCCACGGCGCATCAAGCTCCAGCGCAACCAGATGCCTTCGCGCTGCAAGAGGCTCCGAACCGTGTCCGTTGGCTGAGCACCCTTCCCCAGCCAATCGTACACTCGTTCCTCCTTAAACTCGACGGTCGGAGGATTTGGAATCGGATTGTACAATCCAATGGCTTCAATGAAACGTCCGTCACGCGGTGAGCGGGCATCCGCCGCCACGACCTTGTAGATAGGCACTTTTTTCCGGCCCATTCGACGTAATCTCAACCTAACTGCCAACGATAGACCTCCCTTGTTGAATTCGACGCATGCTGTGAACTATCGAACAATCTTCCTATGAAATGATCAGGTACGCAGTTGCATTCCGTGGAGAATATGTTTGAATTTTCCCTTATTCAAGTTCTTCATCATTTTTTGCATCTCAGCAAACTGCTTCATCAACCGGTTCACTTCCTGCACAGTCGTGCCGCTTCCCACCGCGATCCGTCTTCGACGACTTCCGTTAATCAAGTTCGGCTTTCGGCGCTCCTCCCTCGTCATCGATTGGATGATCGCCTCTATGCGCTTCAGGCCACCATCATCGATCTCCGCACCCCCCGCCATTCGTTGCATACCCGGAATCATACCAATCAGCGAACTCAGCGAACCCATGTTTTTGATCTGCTGAAGTTGATCGAGGAAATCTTCGAACGTGAACTGCACCTTTCGAACTCTCTCCTCGAGACGAGCAGCTTTATGCTCATCCATCTGTTGTTGTGCCTTCTCCACCAGCGTCACGATGTCACCCATTCCGAGGATCCGAGAAGCCATCCGTTCCGGATAGAAGGGTTCGAGGGCATCGAGCGTCTCACCAGCGCTAACAAACTTGATTGGTTTGTTTGTGACTGCTCGGATCGACATTGCTGCGCCGCCCCTTGTGTCGCCGTCCAGCTTTGTCAACACGATTCCGTCGAACACAAGTCGCTCATGGAATGCGTTCGCCGTGTTCACCGCATCCTGACCGGTCATCGAATCAACAACGAAGAGAATCTCATTCGGCTGGACTGAGGCTTTTATCTGTTCGACCTCCAGCATCATCTGCTCATCGATGTGGAGCCGGCCTGCAGTGTCCAGTATAACGACATCCCGGGCTTGCTTACGAGCAACGTCGAGCGAGGCCTCTGCGACCTGAACCGCAGAGTCAGATCGTTCTGCACAGACCGGAATCTCAATTTGTCGGCCCAAGATCTCTAGTTGATCGGCGGCTGCCGGTCGATGGATGTCTGCTGCAACCAGCAATGGATGACGACCTTTTGACCTGAGATGTAACCCAAGCTTCGCGGCGAGCGTCGTCTTCCCCGATCCCTGAAGACCAACCAACAGGACCACCGTAGGCGGAAACGAAGCATACGAGATATCAGCACGGGAAGACCCCATCAGCTTTACCATCTCTTCGTAGATGATCTTTACGATGTGCTGCCCCGGCGTAATGCTCGTCAGAACTTCCTGACCAATCGCGCGAACCTGTACGTCTTCTACGAACTGCTTGGCGACCTTGTAGTTCACGTCCGCGTCCAGAAGAACTCTGCGCACTTCACGTAGCGCCTCCGCGACGTTCGACTCGGTGATCTTCCCATAGCCGCGAAGGTTACGGAAGACCGATTGCAGCTTTTCGCTTACAGCTTCAAACATTGATCAATGCAATCGAATATAACCTGGGGAATGCAGCAAAAATCTACATAATATACGCAAAAAAAGGGTCCCTTGCAACGATTTCCCTTCACAGCATCCGGTACCGACCTCTTCCCAACCCCCACACCTCACAAAAAAAAAGCCCACCCAAGGTTTGAACCTTTGAGGCGAGCGGCCACATCGTCCCTCCGCGCAACTTTACGCAGTTTTCAACGCCTCCGCGCCACTGACAACCTCCAGAATCTCTTTGGTGATCGCTGCTTGGCGAGCCTTGTTGAAGGACAGCAAGAGCGTGTCGATCAGCTCTCTTGCGTTCTCCGTCGCGTTGGCCATCGCGGTCATCCGCGCTCCCTGTTCCGCAGCATTCGACTCCAGGAGCATCCGCCACATCTGAAAATTCAGATGCTTCGGCACAAGTGCATCGACGATCTCTTTGCTCGAAGGTTCATAGATGTAGTCAACTAGCTGGACGAAACCGCGTTCTGAAGGACGAACTTCCTCGGCGGGAATTGGCAAAAACTGTTCAATAACGACCCTTTGCTGTATGACAGACTTGAATTCGTTGTAGACGACCTCAACTTTATCAAAACCCCCTTTCAGGTATCCATCGGCAATCTTCGTGACGATCTCGACAGCATGGGAAAAATCTAGTACGTTGAAAATGTGTATATGGCTTGAGAGAAGGTTATACAGCCTCTTTTTGAAGAACTCGAACCCCTTTCGTCCGACGCAGACCACCATCAGGCGACCTTCCCTGTTCATCTGTTGATACTGTCTATCGATATGGGCGACCGCCGTCCTCAACAAATTGGCGTTGAACGCACCACAGAGCCCACGGTCCGCCGTCACCACGACAAGAGCAACGCGCTGAACTTCTCGCTGGACAAGCAATGGATGTAAATGGGGATCGACTTTGGCCACGAGATGCTGGAGGAGCTCATTCATTTTCCTCGCGTAGGGTCGAGCGGAAAGGATGTTCTCCTGTGCGCGACGGAGCTTTGCTGCGGCCACCATCTTCATTGCCTTGGTAATCTGCTGAGTCTTCCTGGTCCCGGTGATGCGCCTTCGTATTTCACGCAGCATCCCCATAGATCATCCGACCGCAGCAGTGGTTGCAGCTTTGAACTTTTCCAGAAACTCTTTCGTGATCTTTTCCAGAGTTCGAGCGAGATCCTCCGGCAGGTCCTTCCGCTCCGCAATGGCACCAAGCAAGTCTCTGTGCTTTGCGTCCATCATATCGAGGAACTCCTTCTCAAACCGCTGCACCTGATCGAGTGGAAGTTGATCGAGGTGTCCACTTGTTCCCGTAAAGATGATCACAATCTGCTTCTCCACTGGCATGGGAACGAACTGATCCTGTTTCAGGAGTTCAACCAGTCTGGATCCTCGACGGAGCTGCGCCTGCGTCGTTTTGTCCAGGTCCGAGCCGAACTTCGCAAACGCCTCAAGCTCACGGTACTGAGCCAGATCGAGTCGGAGCCGGCCGGCAACTTTTTTCATCGCCTTGATCTGCGCGTTTCCGCCAACACGGGATACCGAGATACCTACGTTAATTGCAGGGCGAACCCCAGCATTGAACAACGACGGCTCCAGATAGATCTGCCCATCTGTTATCGAAATAACGTTTGTTGGAATGTACGCTGACACATCACCAGCTTGTGTCTCGATAACTGGCAGGGCAGTTAAGCTCCCCCCACCTAGCTCGTCGCTCAGCTTCGACGCTCTCTCCAACAAGCGGGAATGGAGGTAGAATACGTCGCCTGGATATGCTTCACGACCCGGAGGACGCCGAAGGAGAAGCGAAACCTGCCGGTAGGCCTGGGCGTGCTTCGAGAGGTCATCATAGATTACGAGGGAGTGTCGACCATTGTCACGGAAAAACTCTCCGAGCGACACGCCGGCATACGGAGCGATGTACTGAATTGGAGATGGGTCGCTCGCGGTTGCAGAGATCACGGTCGAGTACTCCATCGCGCCGTGCTCCTCGAGCTTCGCTACGACCTGGGCAACCGTGGATGCTTTCTGTCCGATCGCTACATAGATACAGTACATTGGCTCCACACCTTGTTTCCTTGCCTCCTCCGTGTGCGTAAACTTCTGGTTGATGATTGTATCGATGGCAATCGCGGTCTTCCCGGTCTGTCGGTCACCGATAATGAGCTCGCGCTGGCCACGACCGATCGGAATCATCGCGTCGACAGGTTTGATTCCTGTCTGGAGAGGTTGCTTCACCGGTTGCCGGTAGATCACACCCAGCGCCTTCCGATCAATTGGCATGAATTTCTCGGTCTTGATTGGCCCCTTCCCATCCAGCGGCCGACCAAGAGGGTCGATGACCCGACCGAGCATTTGGTCGCCGACTGGCATTGAGGCGAGGCGCTGAGTCCGCTTAACGATGTCCCCCTCCTTGATGAGCTTGCTCTCGCCAAAGAGGATCGCCCCAACGTTGTCCTCCTCGAGGTTCAAGACCATTCCGAACACACCATTGGGAAACTCGACGAGCTCGCCCGCCATGACTTTCTCAAGGCCGTAGATGCGCGCAATACCGTCCCCCACCTGGAGCACGGTACCGGCATCGTACACGTCCACTTCTTTCTCAAATCCGGAGAGTTGTTTCCTAAGAATCGCGGAGACCTCATCAGGTCGTACGTCTGGCATAAGTGGCTTCCTCTGTTTCAGTGGAAAAAGAACAAAACTACACTGCCTCGGTCACGAATTTTTCGTGGAGAAGCTCCAACTGACGCTTAACGCTGGCGTCCAGGACAGTATCACCGATCCGCACCACAAAGCCCCCCTTGACTGCAGGGTCAATCAGATACCCGGCGTCTACCTTCCTCCCGGTAAACTGCTCCAATTGACGCTCCAGCTTACCCCGCTGACTTTTCGTCAGTTCAACAGCACTCGTCACCGTGGCTTCCACGATGCCGAGCCGTTCGTTGCGGAGCTTATTGAATTGCCCGATCACATCGGGGAGAATCCCCTCGCGATCTTTCTCCGCAAGGAACTCGAGGAAGTTCATCGTTATGGCGGAGATCTTACCCTTGAACAGTTTCCCAAGGATGAGCTTTTTTTTATCCTCACGAATTATCGGACTCGCCAAGAACAACTGAAAATCGCGTGAAGATTCAAACGTCCGGAGAATGAGGTCTAAGTCCTTCCTCACGACATCTATTTGCTTCGATTCTTCCGCAAGGTCAATCAAGGCAAGAGCGTAGCGATGTGCGACTCGAACGTAGGCCATCTAGTTCTCCGGCAATTCCTTCAAGAATTTATCGACCAACTTGCGGTGTTTTGCAATGTCCAGCGTCTCGTCTAGAATTCTCCCTGCTGCCCCTACCGCAAGGTACGCTACCTCACCTCGCAACTCAGCGAGCGCTGCGTCTTTTTCACGCCTAATTTCTTCACGTGCATTATCGATCATGCGGCGCGCCTCCGTGTTCGCTCGCTCAACAATCTCTGCCTTCATCTTCTCCGCAATCGATTTGCCCTCGTTGATAATCCGGGAGGATTCGTGTTCCGCACGAGTGAGATTCTTCCGGTTCTCTTCGAGGATGTGTTCGGCTTCCCGTTTTGCCTCTTCCGAACGCTCCAAGGAGGAACGGATGGTATCCTCCCGCATCTGGAGAGCAGTCAAGATCGGTTTCCACGCGACTTTGCGGAGCACAAACAACAGCAGCATGAATGTAATCGTTGTCCAGATGATGAGGCCAGGGTTCAATTCAAGCAGCATACGATGCCCCCAAACTTTGATTATTTGAACGCGAGTATGATACAGATAACCTCTGCGAACAGGGTCACGCCTTCAATCAGTGCCGCAGAGATGATCATAGTGGTGCGCAGGTCAGCCATGGACTCGGGCTGGCGACCACTGGCTTCCATCGCAGCGGCGGCCAGTTTTCCTATACCGTACCCTGCGCCGACCACCGCAATCCCCGCTCCAATTCCGCTGGCCAGGTATGCCAATGCAAATTCACTCATGGAATTCCTCCTCAAAGTTGTGTGATGAGTTCATGGGTAATCGTATCGAGTCCGCACTCGCTCTTACCTCTCCTAATGTTCCTGATGGACCGCCAAACCTACAAAGAGCGCTGTGAGCATCGTGAAAATGTACGCCTGGACGACCGCGATCAAGATCTCGAGCAAGTTGATGAATAGCGCGAAGCCCACCGATATGGGAGCTACAAGCACGGTCTCGAAAGTAAAAATCAATCCGATGAGCGAAAAAATAACGATGTGACCCGCTGTCATGTTTGCAAACAGACGGATACACAACGCGAACGGTTTCGTGAACAATCCCAGAAGCTCCACGACCACCATGATGGGGAGAACAAAAATCGGGATCCCAGAGGGAATAAGACCTTTGAAATATCGCACCAGTCCGTTTTTCCGAATCCCGGCAAGCTGAATGACAAGAAACGCGATGATCGCCAGACCTGCAGTCACGCTCACGTTTCCAGTTGCTGTGGAACCGTATGGAATGAGACCGAGAAGATTGCAGGTGAGGATGAAGAAAAATACAGTAAGAAAGTAATTCATCATCTTCAGCCCTTCCTTCCCGACCGTTGGGAAGACAACCTCGTCCCGAATAAACACAACAATCAACTCGATGAAATTCGAGAATCCGGTGGGGACAAGCCGCTTCCGAAACCCCCTCGCCGAAAGGCCCAAGAGCACAACTAGAAGAACTGCAGCTATCCAGAGAAAGACAACGTGCTTCGTAATCGAGAGGTCAACTGTCACGCCAAACACATCGAACGCAGGAAACTGGGGTAACATAATATGGCCGATCGGCTCAAGGTCGATGGAGTGAGAATCAACGACGTGTTCCAGAATCCACCCACCACCTTGATCAGCGGCATGCGCTTCTTCACCGACATGCGCGCCTGCACCGATTTGATGGGCCTGCCCGACTATCTCGTTCAGGCGGGCCTGCTGGCTCGGGTGAGCAGCCGAATCAGCAGTTCGCAGGGTATCGACAACAGTGGCACCGGATGGGAAGAACATTCAGGCTTACAGCTGATTTTTGAGGGCGATTTTCTTGTTGATGAACACGATCTCGAACGTGATGTACAAGAAATAGAAGAACAACATCGAGGAGATCAAGCTGTACAGATGGAGATCAAATACTTTGATGAGCAGAATAAGTGTCACTGCAATGAGCAACAGTCGAATCCCCATTCCCCCAAGGACAACCTTTAGAAACGTCGCGTTCGACTTGTCAAACGCGAACTCTACTGAAATGTACCCGATGAGGAAATTGACAAGACTGATTAACCCTCCAGTGATCACGCCGACCACGACGTCACGATCCGCCCAGAGGTACATCGGATACGATGCGACAAACCCCACGGCCAGCGTTGCAAACAAGATTTGTTTCGGGAATTTCATATTGTACTTCGCCATATCCCACCCGTCGCCGAGGCCTCAATTCCGTCGATCCAATGGAGCCTCACGGTTCCTCGACCGCTCGAGATCGGTCTTTCGGCGTTCCATTTGCTTCTTATTCAACGAAATCACGGTCTTGAGAAAACCGTACAATCCAGCCACGGCACCGATAAAACCTCCCACGACCATCAGGACCGGCGACGTATTGAATTCTCCATCCAGCCATTTCCCGATGAGCAAGAAGATTACGATGGTTGCTGCCAGCTGCAGTCCTAACCCGAGGTAGGGACCGGCTTCACGGTACGCTTTTGCGAGGTTTCCGAGCGAAGACTTCTCAACCTGAGGCTGCATCCATAATCCATACTCGTGCTTACGACTGAGACGGTTTCGAGTCTGACATCGTACATTTCCCGTCGAACTGAGCCCCTTCGTCTATGACCAATTTCGAAGCCCGGATTTCTGCCCGGACGACCGCTTTCCCTTCGAACACGAGTTTTTCAGAAGCCGTCACCGTGCCCTTGATTTTCCCACCCACGGTAACGTTTCTTGCAGCGATGATCCCCTCGACCTCACCCATCGGCCCGACGGCAACATTCCCCGGGGTCGTGACCTCTCCGATGAGCTTGCCGTCGATGCGGATACTTCCCTGGCTCTTGAGTTTCCCTTCGACGA
>JAZGDX010000106.1:0-4789 GCA_036478305.1 Bacteroidota bacterium | reverse complement strand
CATCAAAACGGGATGACACCTTAATCCGTTACAGAAGTCTGTTGAAGAAGAAGGCAATCAGGAATCCAGCAACAGTCGCCATCGCCACGTAGGGCCCTCCATGCTCATAGGCTTCGGGCATCATTGTGTCTGCGAGCATCGCGAGGATTGCGCCAGCAGCTATCGACTCCGCGATCGCGAGGACAAAGACCGGAGCGGACGAGAGAAAAATATTCCCTATGACCGCTACGATCCCGCTCAAAAGTACGAGCGAGCCCCACAGCCCGAGGATTTTCTTCGTCGAGTACGCGTTCCTCTGCATTCCTGCTGCACTCGACATTGCCTCAGGCAGGTTTGATATGAAGACAGCAACGATGAAGGAAAACTCAATCGACTTCTCCGCACTGATGCCGGCTCCGATCACCAGCGACTCCGGAAGACCGTCGAGCACAACGCCCAGAAAGATTGCCAGCGGTGCAGACTTACTCCCGACATCTCTTTCAACCAGGGCGCGTTCTTCAAGAGGCGTAATGTTGACGCTGGCATTTGCGAGTGCGGCCTCCTGCCAGCGCATTCGATCCTTCTCCGCTTCTGCACGCTGCAGTGTTGTGGTGCTGAGTCTTAGCGCAAGGAGTCGCGACACAGCCAGCGTGAGACTCGGAGAGCTCGCAATCAGGTGGTCAAAATTCTGCTTGGTAATGCGCCAGAGGTCAACATCAGTCAGTGCAATGGCACTGGCCGAGCGCACCTCGCCAGTCAGCAGTGCCATTTCCCCGAATGAGTCCCCCGGATCGAGCGTCGCAACTGACGTCTCCGCAGCTTCGTCTAGCACTTGACTCTTCGATCGCACTGTGATGTTTATTTGGCCAGACCTCATCAGATACAATGCGTCGCCCTTGTCCCCCTGTTCAAATATGCGCTTCCCCTTCTTGTAGTGTATGGACTCCACAAACGGGACGAGGCCCTGAACCTCCTCAGGCGGCAGGGATCGCAGAATGTGCACCTTGCTCAGTTCACCCAGAATCTCCGATGCGAGTTCTTGTTTTTTCTTGAGGACGAAGTGACGTTGCGTGGACGGCTTGCGTAGGTATCCACCACGTTTGTCGAGCCAGTGGTTGAACGCGGTAAACATCAGGGCACCGAGGACAAAACCTGCTGCCAGCGCCCAGAAACCGCTCTTGTGATACGCTTCCTCGATGAGGTCGAACGCGAGTGCGGAAATGAGTGTTCCACTTCCGAACGCCATCACCACTGCCACGACGCGCTCTTGCGGACGCAGATAGATTCCGACAACAGCTCCTATCAACAGCGCGGAGGCGGTAATTACGCCATATCCGAAAGCGGTTAGTTCCAGCACCTCTCCTCCCCAAATTCAACACGAGGACTGGAGAAACATCGACCAATAACACAAGATATGGAATGAAAAGCAACCAACGGATAATCGAGGATAGCGAGCGAACTTTTTACCCGGCTTCATCACCGCCGGGGCATCATACATCCTCTTTCATTGAGCCAGAGAAGACAACAATACTCCTACGACACAAATACGATGATGCAAGACTGGTCACGTCAGGAGTGTGACGCAATGCTCCGTCCACTCATCAGAGAGGATTTTGTTCTTAACCGATAAGCGGACGTCGCTCCGTGCTTTTTCGGAAAGAATCTGAGCTCCTGGAGGAGGAGAGTCCGTCGATCGTAAAGTGCAGGCCTACCATCGTGGGCTGAACTCGGTGCTTGGTTCACCCTCCTCGTGGAGGGTCATTCCGTTCTCGACCGCCTCAGTTTACTTGAGAGGAGAACCAGGAGCAGGATTGAGAGTCCGCGTTGTGTTCTGGATAATGAGAGTTCGAACTTGCTGGCTGAGTTTCTGGTACTCTGGATCCTGTTTCAGCTTCGCGAGCTGCTCTGTTCGCCGCTGTTGGTTCTCGAAACCCGTCATCCAGACGGCTTCGTCCTGAGATTCAATAGGCTTCCACGCACCGACGAATTTGATCCCATACTTCTGGTACAGTGGGAGGAACTTGGGAAGCATCGAAAGATACTCATCGACTTTGCCCTGCTGGACTTTCGTGGTGTACTCGGAATAGATCATACGGACCTCCTTTTGAGCATGATGAAACATTTAGACACGTGAAATTTCAAGATCAATCCGCCAAACAGCGACCGACTCCTCCGGGGATACAGCTTCGAGGCCGGTTAGTAGGAGTAAAGCGACTGAGAATAGAAGTCGATTAGTGTCGAGCGAAATGCCTTTGATGACCGGATAGATCTTAAGCCTCTCAGCAATCTCTAACTTACGAAAAATTCCAAATTTAGTCAATAGACTCTCAGCGTCAATACCGTTTCTGAACCGACTGCTTACGATGAAGATATACAGCGCTGGAAGAACTGTGCGGCCGCACAATCGACACCCGAGGTTTGGTCATCCTATCTCAAGAGCAACAACTTTTTCGTGGCCGAGAAGTCATCAGCTGTTATTCGGTAGAAATAGATGCCGGTTGACAAGCCACCTTGTTGAGAACCGCTCCTATATCCGGAGGAGAGTCCGCTCGTAGGGTCCCCAGCGCTGAAATGCACAGTGTAGCTCCCCGCTCGCTGTTCCTCATCGACCAGCACGGCGACCTGCCGTCCCGTCACGTCATAGACTCTCAGCGTCACGTGTGCCGCTCTTGGTATCTCATACTGAACAGTAGTCACAGGATTAAACGGATTAGGATAGTTTTGCAGAAGGCTGAATCTTTGGGGAACGGAATCATCCGCTACCGACTGCACCTCCGGATTATTCTCAAACAAGAAAAGCAAGTCATCGATTTCATCAATCCCTGTCATATCGAGGTCGCCATCGTTGTCACGGTCGTGGAGGACTGCACATGAACCCGCGGAGCGAGCGGAAAAAGTTCGCGGATTGATGAATGTTCCATCTCCGGCATTTTCGTAGATTGTCCAACTACGACTCGAAAAATTGCTTGTCACCAGGTCCAGATCGCCATCTCCGTCCAAGTCTCCGAGGTCAATTGCGAGCGGAAAAACCCCGACCGGGTACGTGACTGCAGGAAGTAGATCACCTTTCCTATCGCCCAGGATAACCGCTGCGTTGTCTTCAAATGCATTGGCAGACACAACGTCAACGCGCCCATCACCATTCACATCCCCAACAGCTATCATCCAGGGGGACCCACCAGCACCCACTTCGGTGTGAAACTCAAACCCACCTTGACCATCACCGAGTAGTAATATTATCTCGTTGCTGCCGAGAGCCCCCACAAACAAGTCCAAAATTCCATCACCATTCGCATCTGCAGTAGCACAGGCCGACTCCTGATCACCGTTCGCATCGACGTTCGTCGTAGGAAGAAACAATCCATCGCCGTTGTTTTCCAAGATTGAAATATTGCTCCCCACCCGATTCGCCGTCACGATGTCCGCATCTCCGTCGCCATCCAGATCCAGTACACTCAGACCCCGCACACCGAGGTCTGCATGATAATTTGTAACTGAAAAAAATCCCCCATTTCCATCTCCCATAAAAACGCTTACGGTATCACTCTGGCTGTTGCCAACTGCTAAATCGATGATTCCATCGCCGTTGAAGTCTGCTCCCTCATTGGTACTCGGTGCCGCCCCGTTCGGGACACCATAAATGGTGAAACCACTGTATCGACCGCTCCCATCGTTCAGAAAAACACGCACGTCATCGGATCGCTCGTTCGGAGCGACAATATCTGAGTAGCCATCGCCATCCAAGTCACCGGCATAAGCTCCATACGTTTGTATCCGTCCCTCCCCATTTTGACGAACAGAAACCTGCGCGATCTCCCGTAAGTCGAGACTCCCAGCAGCAGTCCTGATCCAGAAATTCCAGGCGTAACCAGCAGCCATCGGTACTCCATCCTGGCTCTGAACACCCTTAGAACAAGAGACAGTAACCCACTCCCCCGCGAAGAACGGAGTCGACGGAACAAATCGCACCTGAGTATTATTCTCCTCCATTTGGAACTGACCAGAAGCGACACCGGACCATCGTCCGAACACTTTCACCGTAGTGCCATCTATGGTTTGAGGGTCAACTGACCTATCGAACCTAATCACGATCGGAGTGATGACCTCTGCAGACGTTGTCTGAGATAGAGGTTCAACTGAAGCGACGACGGGTCCATCCAGGGCTGTGCCAATCGAACGCATCGTCAAGGAACCGATGGCCAAGATTACTATCGACATGTTCAACTTGAACATAGGAACCGCCCCTCTTTGTTGTGAAGAATGCAAAGAAGATCAAAATCGTATTGGCGATCACCAACCAGGCTTGCCACACGGAGTGATCATAGACATTTTTTGGAATCAAGGAAATATCCGAACCGCAAGCCCAGCGTTCGTCACGGACCCCATCCAAACAGCACGGGTATCGCTATGAAAAGTAAGGCAACCAAGAAAAATACAATCTCCAGCGGCAAAATCCAGAGTGCCCACTTTTCCCAAGGAATGTTCGCGATTCCCAGGACCCCCATGGTAACACCCGACGTCGGGATGATCAGATTGGTGAAGCCATCTCCAAATTGGAACACAAGCACGGCTGTTTGCCGGGAGATTCCTATCAGATCACTCAGCGGCGTCATGATGGGCATCGTCAAGGCTGCCTGACCGCTGCCGGATGGAACAAAAAAATTGATACAGACTTGCACAAATAGCATGAGATATGCCGACACGAGAGGATGTACCTGTTCCACCATTCCCGAAAGTGCGGCAAGAATCGTGTCGATGACCTTTCCGTCTGTCGCAACGACGAGGATACCGCGTGAAAATGCAACCACCA
>JAZGDX010000105.1:0-4903 GCA_036478305.1 Bacteroidota bacterium | reverse complement strand
TGAGGATGAGGTTAGTGAAAAGGACATCCTGAAAAAGGTTAACCTGATCAAGGGACAAATCCTCACGCCCCAGGGGATGAACCGAATCGTCAAGGATGTGAAAAAGTTGTACGAAGAGAAAGGATTCCTGCTGACAGCGATTCACTCCGAGACGGTCGACGCTCCGGAAGGGAAAAACAGTTCGGTCCTGCGGCTGGTGATTGAAGAAGGAAAAGACGTCCGGGTTGGAAAGATCACCTTCACGGGCAACACGGTGTTCGACGACGGGGACTTACGAGGACAGATGGACACGGGGGAAAAGACCTGGTGGAAATTCTGGTCGAAAGCGCGGCTGGACCGTGAGAAATTCAAAGAAGACAAAAAAAAGATCGTCGATTTCTACCGGAAACGTGGCTATCGTGATGCACAGGTCCTCGGGGACTCCATCTGGTACAATGAAGTGAAGGATCGGATGTACATACATATTTCGGTCTACGAAGGACCCCAGTACAAGATTCGCAATATCGCCTGGGAGGGCAATACTGTCTATCCCGAGCGCATCCTCAACGCCAGGCTCGGGTTGGGGCCGGGTGATGTCTTCAACATGGAAAGATTCCAGTCCAACCTCTACGGGAACAAAGATCAGACGGACGTGGCGTCGCTGTACCTCGATACGGGATACCTGGTATACAACGCCACGACCGAAGTCGTCCCCGTTGCTGAGGACAGCGTGGATATCCGCATCCGGGTCCAAGAGAACAACCAATTTCGGATCGGCCAGGTCGAGATCCGGGGCAACACGAAGACAAAGGAGAAGGTCATCCGTCGGGAGCTCCTGACACGCCCGGGGGATTTCTTCAGTCGCGCCGCCATCATCCGGAGCCTGCGTCAGCTCTCAATTCTGAACTATTTCAACCCAGAAAAGTTGAATCCGGACACGCGAATCGTGGACGATAAGACAGTCGACGTTATCTACGAGGTGGAAGAGAAATCGAGCGACACGTTCAACGCATCTGTGGGGTTTAGTGGAGCGTTCGGTGTGACAGGAGCGCTCGGATTGACGTTCAACAATTTTGACATCGCCAGGCCGCTACGGGGCGGTGGAGGTCAGCAGCTTGCGTTTGAATGGCAGTTCGGCGAAGGAGCTCGGTTCCGGACATTCAGCCTCGGTTTTACAGAGCCATGGTTGTTTGACACGCCGACGTCTTTTGGCTGGAGCATCTTTGACACCCGTCAGAAATTTGGCTTCGACATTCGCTTGACGGGCGCTTCCGTGCGCGTCGGAAGACGGTTCAAGTGGCCCGACGATTACTTTCGCGGCGACTGGATGGTAAGGTTTCAAAGCACCGACGTGATCAGCGGAGCGGGAAGATACCTCGAAGGGAGGGACAGCCAGATCAGCGTTCAGCAAGTGATCAGTCGGAACAGCATCAACAACCCGATCTTCCCTTCAGAGGGCTCCACGGTCAGCCTTTCGGTAGAAGTCTCCGGCGGACCGATCCTCCCCGGAAGTATAGAGTTTCACAAATGGATGTTCAATGCAGACTGGTATACTCCTTTCCTCGGTAGCCCTCGTTTCGTATTGTATGCGTCAACGCAGCTCGGGTACATTGATGGTTTCAGGGAAACTTCCCGAATACCACCGACGGAACTCTTCCTGATGGGAGGAACTGCCGTCGGACTGATCGGCACTGTACCGTTGCGCGGCTATGAGGACCAGGAAGTGGGTCCGCGCAACGAGTTGGGACAAACTCTGGCGGGAAGGATGATGACAAAGCACACGGCCGAACTTCGCTTTGCAGTCTCGATGAACCCCATCCCGATATTTCTCCTGGCGTTCGTCGAGGCAGGAAACGTCTGGGAAAACCTGTCACGTGCCGACTACTTTGACCTTCGCGAGTCCGCCGGCTTCGGTGCACGCTTGCAAATCCAGCCGATCGGTCTGCTTGGGTTCGACTATGCCTACGGGTTCGACGACGTATTCCCGAAGGACGGGCAGCCGGACGGGTGGCGATTCCATTTTCAGTTCGGCAGGTCGTTCTGAGAACGTCTGCAACAGTTGGAACCTATCCAAACACAACGGGAGATATGCAACGTGAACTCTTCAGCTCGGTGTCTCATAGGCGTGTTCGTGCTCGCTGGGTTGGCTGCGACTCATCTTGCAGCGCAGCCAGCCAACGTCAAGATCGGCTTCGTCGACTCCGACGCCATCTTCAAGCAGTATCCGGTGGCACAGGAAGTCCAGAAGAAGCTGGATGCGATGATTCAGGGATGGCAGGGTGAAATCGATAGAATGAGCCAGGAGTATCAGACGATGCTCCAGGACTACCAGCAAAAGCAAGCTTTGATGACTGAGCAGGCCAAGCAGCAGACAGAGCAAGACTTGCTCAGCCTCCGCCAGAAGATCTTAGATTATCAGAATGAGAAGTTGGGACAGAATGGCGAGCTGGCACAGCAGCAGGATAAGCTGCTGGGACCGGTAAAGGACAAGATCATCGATGCCATCGAGGAGATTGCGAAGGAGGAAAGCTTTCATTTTATCCTCGACAAGAACGATCAATTCCTGATCGTCCTGTACGGCGACGAACGTTTCGACTTGACGTTTCGAGTACTCGACAGGCTGAAAAGGGGCTCCACCGGATCGATGAGGTGAACAGGATTGTTGCTTCACTCAAACATTGCAAGAGGACGGGACTCATGAGGGTGCACCTGTGGGCAGTTGTCGCTGTTGTGGTTCTTATTCCGTCGTCTGTGGGTGCGCAGGTCAAAATCGGACACGTAGACTCGGAAACGATCATCCAGCAGCTGCCCGAAGCGCAAGATGCACAGCGCCAGCTGGACGTCCTTGTGGCCCAATGGCAAAACGAACTGCAGAAGATGCAGTCGGAGTGGGAGAAGCAGTATGAAGACTATGACAAGAAAAAACTGATCATGACAGACCAGACCCGTGTAGAGACGGAACGCCTGCTGATAGAGCAGGAAAAAGAGATTGCAAGTTTTCGAAATGAGAAATTTGGCCAGAACGGTCAACTCTTTCAGAAACAGGACGAATTGATGAAGCCGGTACAGGATAAGGTCTTCATGGCGATTCAGGACGTCGCGCTCGAGGAGGATTATGACTACGTGTTCGATAAGAGCGGGGACATTCTACTGCTGTATACGAACGAAGAGTATGATCTTACCCAGAAAGTCCTGAATCGACTCCAAGAACGAAAATGACCAGCGGATGAAAGCTCAAGATATTGCCAGGATGCTTGATGCGGAGCTTATGGGAGACGGTAATCTCGAGGTGTCCAAGGTCGCGAAGATTGAAGGAGCTCAGGAAGGTGAACTTACTTTCCTCGCCAATCAAAAGTACATGAAGTTCTTGGAGACAACTGGGGCATCGGTCATACTGGTGTCCAAGACATTCGACGTGAAGAGTGTTCACCGCACGCGACCGCTGACGTATGTGCGCGTCGCGGACCCGTACGTTGGTTTTCTCCGCGTTCTCAAGGCCCTCAACCCGCCCGTAGAGACTCGTCCGTCGGGTATCCATCCGACAGCTGTTGTCGCCAAAAGCGCCTCCATCGGCGACAGTCCATCGATCGGCGCGCACGTGGTCATCGAGGAGCGGTGCAGGATCGGTGCGAATACGCGCATCCATCACGGTACAGTCATCGCCGATGACGTGCATATTGGGGAAAATTGTTTGTTGTACGCCAACGTGACGGTGCGTGAGCGGTGTACAGTGGGCAACCGCGTGATCATCCACTCGGGAACGGTTATCGGCAGCGACGGCTTCGGGTTTGCACCGCGTGGGGACGGAACGTATGAGAAAATTCCACAGATTGGAACCGTCGTCATCGAGGACGACGTCGAGATCGGGGCAAACTGTTCTATCGACCGTGCGTCACTCGGTGAGACCCTTATTAAACGTGGTGTGAAATTAGACAATCTCATCCAGGTCGCGCACAACGTCTCGATCGGTGAGCACACGGTGATTGCCGCCCAGACCGGGATATCAGGGAGTACCAGGATCGGAGACAACTGTGTGATTGCAGGTCAGGTTGGGTTCGTCGGACACATCGAAGTTGCTGACGGGGTGACGGTAGGAGCGCAGTCGGGAGTTTCAAGATCGCTTCAGAGTCCGGGCGGGGCCTATTTTGGGTATCCAGCCAAGGAGCACAGGAGAGCATTGCGATTGGAAGCAGCACTGCGGCAGCTTCCGGACGTTCTTGAGACCCTGCGTGCACTGGAGAGAAGAATTCTGGAAGTTGAACGAGACCTGAAAGAGACGAAGCCCGAGGTTCCTAGTCGGTAAAACACACGTCGTTGAGAGGACAGTCATGCTGATTCAGCAACGCACCATACGAAAACCGGTATCATATTCCGGGGTCGGTCTTCACACGGGCAACCGTTGCACTATGACTTTCAGGCCTGCGGAGGTGAATCACGGCATCCGGTTCCGACGCATGGACCTTGGTGGGAGTCCGGAGATTCCTGCCGATATCGACCATGTCGTCGACATTTCGCGAGGAACAACTATCGCCGTCGGCGATGCCAGGGTACACACCGTCGAACATGTCCTCGCCGCAATCGTTGGCCTGCAGATCGATAACATCATCATCGACCTGGACTCCAATGAACCTCCGGTCGGTGACGGCAGCGCGAAGCCGTACGTCGATGTTCTCCTGAAAGGCGGTTTTGAGAAACAGAACTCTCCTAAGGATTACCTCATCATTGACCAAACGATATCCTATTCCAGTGATGACAAGATGGTGGACATCGTCGCGCTGCCGACAGACGACTTCCGGGTGACAGTCATGGTGGATTATCATAATCCTGCACTCGGCAGCCAGCACACAGGCCTGTTTAGCCTCGAAAAAGAGTTCGTCGAAGAATTCGCGCCTGCCCGAACGTTCTGTTTCTTGCATGAAGTCGA
>JAZGDX010000104.1:0-4554 GCA_036478305.1 Bacteroidota bacterium | reverse complement strand
GGATATCGTGACCCTTGCCAAGCCACTCGGAGGTGGACTACCTCTCGGAGCTATACTCACCAGGGATAACCTCGCCGGTCTCCTGCAGGCCGGCATGCACGGGACCACGTTCGGCGGAAATCCAGTCGCGTGCGCGGGTGGATGTGTTGTTCTGGACGAACTGACGAAGAGCAAGTTGCTAGAGCGTGTCCGGGAAAGAGGCGAGTATTTTTTCGACGGGTTGATACAATTACAGAAACGCTTCCCTCAAAAGATTCGTGAGGTTCGGGGAAAAGGATTAATGCTTGCGTGTGAACTCACGTTCGATGGACAGGCGCTCGTTTCGGAGATGCTTCGGCGTAATATTATCGTAAACCTCATGCATGGGAAAATTCTCCGGTTCCTTCCTCCGTACATCGTCGAGACTGCGCACATCGATGAATGCCTCGTGAACCTGGGCGAGATACTATCAGCGCATCGAGAGAATGCGTAAGAATTTGATTTCCCGCTGATTTGTAAAACCCGCTTGAACCTGAGGCTGAAATCAGGTATCTTGCCTGCCGCGGAAGCTGCACATAAGTTCGTCCGGGCATCCAATGCCAGATCAACTCACCGAACCAATACCAGACCACCGTTCCCACCGTCCGAAAAGAATTGCTGGCCTGCTCAGTTTATTGACCTATCTCCTTGTCGCTTACGGTCTAGCGGCCGTCGCCCGTACGGATGGACACCGCTGCAAAGGAAATACCCATGGAATGGTATGAGCCAGTCGGACTAGGTGTCGTGATCATCGCGGTGATCGTGGTCCTGGCCTATCTCTATGAAAGGAAAAGAAACGAAAAGCTGAAAGCCCTTGCGGCGATGAGGGGATTCAATTTCTATCCAAAAGGGCAAGACACTCTCCTGACTGGCCTGTCCAATTTTTTCTTGTTTTCCCAGGGGCGTTCAAAAAAAATCAAAAATCTCGCTGACCGGAGGGAGAACAACCTTGAGATTTCATACTTTGACTATCAGTATACGACGGGTGGAGGACAACATTCGAGCACGTCGAGACAAACGGTAATCTGCTTCCGGTCTGAGAGTCTCCGTCTTCCCAGTTTTTCCCTGCGGCCGGAGAACATTTTCCACAAGATCGGGACCACGTTCGGCTATCAGGACATTGATTTTGAGGCAAGTTCGGTGTTCTCCAGCCAGTATCTTCTTCGCGGGAAAGACGAACAAGCTATTCGTGGGGCTTTCAATCCGGGGGTTCTTGCTTTTTACGAGAGGCACAAAGGTGTTTGCACAGAGGGGGAAGGCGATCAGTTGATTTACTACCGTGCGGCGAAGCGAGTGAAGCCTGATCAGCTATCGACTTTCTTAGATGAAGGGATGAATGTCTTCGAATTGTTCCGGTCGGCTTAATGGCAGAGTTGAGTCAACGACCTCGCATGTCGCGCATCAGAAGAGGGCTGTCTAGCCAGCCTGTCGATGCGGGTTCGCCCCCCTTGGTGATCTCAGAAAACTCAGAATAGACGTTTCCTGAAAGGAAGGCTAATGGTAGCGGACACACAAACCAAGGAAGCCAGAACTATCCGTTATGGCCCGTATCCAGAACTCACATGGACAGCAATTCTTGTGGGCTACGGACTCGGTATCCTGATCGCATTGAGCATCGGATACGCCAGCCTGATTCTCGGTTTCTCAATCGAGGGTTCCGAGCTGGCTGCGATTCTCGGTTTCGGTATCCTGCGGGGCATCATGGGTAGGACGAGCATCGTGGAGAACAACATCAATCAGACCGTGGCGAGCGCGGTCAACGGCGCCTCAGCAGGCATGATGTTCACGGTGCCGGCGCTATTCATCCTCGGCCAGACGGATTTCAACGCCGTCTTGATGGTGTTTTCCTGCATCGCTGGCGGGATTCTGGGAATCGCGTTCATTATTCCGCTGCGCAAGCAGATGATCGACTTCGAGCGGCTCACTTATCCAGGGGGTGTGGCGGTTGCCACGATTCTGAAGTCGCCAGGTGCCGGAGTGCGAAAAGCCATTCTGCTGCTTTCCGGCATGGCTATCAGCGCTCTCCTTCACTTCATCTCGCAAATCACAGGGTTCGAGAACTGGGCGCTGGGTGACGTGATCGGCATGCCCGATTACATGAACGGTGTCTGGTACGTTTCGCTTCTCACGATCGGGGTCGGGTTTATCGCTGGAAGAGGAGGCTTCTTCTTCATCGTCGGTGGCTACGTCTGCTACTGGATCCTTGCTCCAACTCTGGCTGCCGTGAACTTGCTGCCCTCAGCTGAGACACTTGAAGTTGAGGGAACGAGCATGGCCAACTATCTGCGCATCACGTTGTTTCGTCCTGTTGGGATCGGCATGCTCATCGGGGGTGCCCTCACAGGCATTGTGCTCGCTTTGCCGCTCCTCGTGAGCGCAATCAGAAGCATGCAGATGGCTGCTAAAATGAAGATCGCCATCGCGAAGGATGAGATGCCGATACGGTTGCTCTACATGGCGATTGGCCTTGCGGCGCTGTTGCTGCTTGTCATCGCCGTTCAATCTACCGAAGAAATTGGCTTCTTCCGAGGTGCTCTGATGGCCATTGTCGGTACACTCTGGATCTGGGTCGCGGGCGTTATTCTCTCGGAATGCATCGGCCGCACAAATTGGTCGCCCCTCAGCGGCATGACGCTCATTGCCGTGACGATCTTCATCATAATCAGCAGCGGCATCGGGGATCGAGCTGCGATCATTTCCTCGGTCATGGTCGGCGCCGCCGCCTGCGTGGCGATGGCTCAGGCGACCGACCTGATGCTGGATCTAAAGACAGGCTACTTGGTGGGGGCGACTCCGAGGTTGCAGCAGACGGGGCAATTCCTCGCGACATGGTTGGGTCCGATCGTTATCATGGGGCTCATTTTCGTCCTGCACCAAGCGTATGAGTTGGGCAGCGAACGGCTTCCTGCCCCGCAAGGTCAGGCTTTGGCGAGCATGATCCAGGGAATCCTCGGCGGTGATGTACCCATCGAGAAATACATCTCAGGTGCTGGACTCGGAGCTTTGCTCAGCGCAAGTGGAGTTGGAGGACTCGGCATCCTGGTAGGACTGGGTTTCTACCTCCCGTTCAACATTGTTCTCACGTACAGCATCGGGACACTCTTGCGCGTTGTGTCAGACTGGAAGCTGGGCCACCAGTTCAGCGATGAGGTCGGCATTCCGGTTGCAGCCGGGCTTATCGTTGGTGAAGCATTGGTCGGTGTTGGCTTCGCTCTGTACTACGTGATTTCTGGTGGATTCGGAGCATAAGGAGAAGTTGTCATGAAAAGAGCTGGGTATGCTGTCATCATTGTCGGTTTCCTGGCCGGGGCACTCCTCTCGGTGTTGCAAGAGCGGAACGTTGAATGGGCGTACTTTGTGCCTGCGGTGGTCGTCGGGGTTGTCGGTGTCATACTCGTACGACTGGCCGCGCGCCGTCACATACTTGCAGAGGGAAAGCTCTCGATGAGTATGCAGAACATCGAAGACAGCCTGAGCCGGATCGTCGAAAATATGAGTCAGCTCAACGCCGAAAAAGACTCACTGGATCCGTACGATGTCCGGCACCTCATCGACGAGAAATTCTCCAATGACCTAAACACATTTGTTGACGCAAGGGAGAGCATCGGGCACGTCCACGGCTTACTGGCGTATGGCAATGTGATGAGCTACTTTGCGGCGGGTGAGCGATATCTCAACCGCGTCTGGTCAGCCTCCGTAGATGGCTACATCGATGAGGTTAGGAGCTATCTAGCCAGAGCGGAGGAGCAGTTTGCCGAGGCACTTCAGGCGCTACGTAAGGCGAAGGAGCAGCGAGCGTGAGGGGAGGCTGGATGTCGGGATGACCACTCACCCCACCTGTTTACCGGCTGGTACCCCTCTCTCGTTTTCGAGAGAGGGGTAAACGGTGATCAATAGGCCGGGGTGAGTGATTGCGGGTGCATGAGCAGACTTGCGCAAGCCTTCGCCAAACATGCAAAATGTAATTCCATGTACCCCATCCTAAATAGACTCCGCGACGGAGATCGGCGGTCCATCGGGAAGGCGAACCAGCTTGTTGCGGACGTGTTGGACAATCCGGCGTTGTTTGCACGGGTGTTCAATGCCATGGCGAGTGACGGTCCAATCATCAGGATGCGATCCGCCGATGCGGAGGAGAAGATAACGGCAGAACGCTTGGAATTCCTCCGCCCGTACAAAAAGAAACTCATTCAGCGAGTGGCAACAATCGATCACCAACAGGTCCGGTGGCACGTTGCGCAGATGCTTCCCCGTCTAGAGTTGAGTAAGAAAGAACGTGCCGACGCTGTGGAGATACTCGTGGCCTACCTCGACGACAGGAGCAGCATCGTCAAGACATTTGCGATGCAGGCACTTGCCGATCTTGCAGAGAGGGACATTAATCTTCAACCCCGAGTACTGAAGTTGTTGAGATAGCTAACCAGGACTGGCAGCCCGGCGATGAAAAGTCGAGGGCGAAGATTGCTGGCTAGGTTCAGCAGGAGGAAGGTCCTGATATGAAAGGTAGAATCGGACTCATCACCGTAAAGTTAATCT
>JAZGDX010000103.1:0-8435 GCA_036478305.1 Bacteroidota bacterium | reverse complement strand
ATCGGCGTCAAAATCATTCCCTATCTTGTCGCGATCCTCGTAGCGGTAGGGATCTTTCGAACGAGTGGGGCGATGGCGATCCTGACAACAGTCCTGAGTCCGATCACAAATTTCATCGGGATGCCGGGAGAAGCTCTGCCCATGGCGTTCATCCGTCCTCTGTCCGGAAGCGGAGCCCTTGGAGTAATGACAGAGATCATCAACACGCACGGAGCGGACTCGCTGATTGGCCGTATGGTTGCCATCTTGATGGGAAGCGGGGAGACGACCTTCTATGTCCTTGCTGTTTATTTTGGATCTGTTAGTGTCATGAAAACTCGGCATGCGGTTCCCGCAGGTATTATTGCCGACCTCGCAGGAATACTCGCCGCTGTATGGTTAACAAACCTAGTGTTCGGCTGAGAAGAAAATCAAAGCGTTGCTTTTCTTGATCGAGGTAGGTATATTGGCTCCTGCCATTGTCGGTATACGCTGCTTATTCGAGAATCTCCGCATTGCGGCAACGTTACACGGATGCTTCCCTGTCGCGTCCGTAAATCACTGACGGCGGAATGAATCCTCTCAACAGACTTGTTGCCTCTTCACTTCCGTTCGTCCCTAAGTCAATCGTGAGTCATTTTGCAAAGAAGTACATCGCTGGGGGTAAATTTGATGATGCAGCGAGCGCAGTTCACGACATTAATACCGACAACATGATGGCCACTATTGACTTGCTCGGTGAAGATGCTACCACGGAGAAAGATGCGATCGCCGCACGTGAGGCCTGCAAAAACGTCCTCGGTGAAATTAGCCACCAACATCTGGACTCAAACCTCTCCGTTAAGCTGACTCAGCTCGGACTCAAACTCGACAGGCAATTCTGTACTGACAATCTTCTCGACATACTCGAAGTCGCTCGCTAGGTTGGCAATTTCGTTCGTATCGATATGGAGGACTCAACCTGTACCGACGACACGCTGGAGATCTACAGAGCCGCAAAAAAGTCGTTCGATAACGTGGGCGTAGCAATACAGGCATATTTGCGGAGGAGTGAAGCAGATGTTCGCGAACTGGTAAAAGAGAACGCTAACATCCGCTTGTGCAAAGGGATCTACGTGGAGCCGGAGCAGATCGCTTTTCAGGGCCGGGAGGAAGTGCAAGAGAATTTCGTGAACCTTCTCGACCTTCTCGTCGAGAACCGATGTTACGTTGGGATCGCCACCCACGATGGTACCGTGGTGCGGGCGGCATATCGGCTGGTTCAGTCGATGCAGTTGAATGCGCACGAGTATGAATTTCAGATGCTGCTCGGGGTTCGCCGCGAACTTCGCTCCGAGATCGTTCAGCGTGGTCACCGGATGCGGATCTATGTGCCATTTGGTGAACACTGGTACGAATATTCAATTCGCCGCTTGAAAGAAAATCCTCGTATCGTGGGGAACATTTTGCGGTCAGTCTTCACATCCGATCACGCAGCTTGATTCGTCCGCTCTCCAATTTCGCGTGCAACGAGAGCGAGAGGTCACTCTTCTTGCGATCGAGACCCTTTTCCATTGCAGTGCGTCAGAGAAGGCGATCACGGCAAAATCACTACATCACCTAACAAGTGGAGGCTTCTATGGAGCAAAAGGAGTTTAAGCCATATGTCGACCCCAGCTCGAGAATGAAGGAATTGACCTTGAGAGCTGTGGGCCTCGGGGTGGTGATGGCGGTTGTGTTGGGTACCGCTAATGCATATGTCGGAATGAAGGCGGGCCTGACAGTGTCTGCCGTCTTTCCTGCTGCCGTTGTTGCAATGGCTGCGCTGCGGATCGTCCGCGGGAGCATTCTGGAGGAGAATATCGCCCGAACCACAGCTTCGGTTGGCGAAGCATTGGTTGCTGGAGCCATATTCACGATCCCGGCATTCGTCATCACTGGAGTGTGGGGTGAGCTGGATTATCTCAAAAGTAGTCTGATCATGTTGATTGGCGGTCTCCTGGGAGTATTGTACATCACTATTCTACGGCGGTCTCTGGTTACTGAAGCGGGTTTGCCGTTTCCTGAGAGTGTTGCAGCTACAGAGATGGTGAAAGCCGGTCAGAAGGGACAATCAGGGGCAAAGTATGTATTTGGAGCTATGGGACTCGCTGCAGTCTGGGAGCTCTTCAAAAACTCGAATGGAATTCAATTCGTCCAGGATTCTGGCAAGACATTTGTTAGCTTTGCCGAGTCAAAGATTGAAATCCTTGGTGAAAAGTTCAGCTACAGTGGTGGATTCCTTTTTGAGTCTCCGGCTGCCTCTCCCATGCTGACCGGGGTGGGTTTTATCGTGGGACCGCGCATATCTTCCGTTCTTTTTGCCGGTTCAGTCATAGGGTGGCTATTGCTCGTACCGATCGGCATTTTTCTCAATCCTGACCTGAATACTCTCATCGAATCTGGAAAAAGTTGGCTTGAAATCGGAGAGGAAATATGGTTACGACAAGTAAGACCACTGGCTGTGGGCACCATGATCGTCGCCTCGTTTTACACGCTGTATAGCATGCGGTCAGCCTTGCTCATCGGTATTACCAAGGCCTTTGGTGATATTGGAAAGGCCAAGGCATCATCGGAAGCCGTTAGCCGAGTCGACCGCGATTTGAATTTCAGGAAAGTATTTGGGGCAATAATCGCTATGGGGGTTCCTGTGTTCTTGCTGTATTTGTGGTTCAGCGGTTCGGTCGGTGGTTCGATTGTCCTTACCATCCTGATGATCGTAATCGGATTTCTCTTTGCAGCGGTCGCCGGATACCTGGTCGGCCTCGTAGGCAGTTCGAACAATCCAATCAGTGGATTGACGCTATCGTCATTGCTGATAGCGGCACTACTGGTTGTTTTTATTGGGGTAAGTGGAAGTGCGGGGATAGCCGCCGTCCTCGGAGTAGCAGGAGTCGTCTGCTGTGCGGCTGGCGTTTCTGGAGACATGATGCAAGACCTTAAGGTGGGACACCTTCTCGGGGGAACACCTTGGAAGATGCAAGTATCTGAAATCATCGGGGTGATCGTGGCTGCTCTGGTTCTGGCGCTTCCGATGCAGTTGATGCACGAGGCGTATGTTATTGGCAGTGTCAATCTACCGGCGCCTCAGGCGGGTCTGATGGCACTTATGGCTCAGGGGATCGTCGGGGGAGAAATGGCCTGGCAATTGGTGGTCGCTGGCATGTTCTTCGCCATTGCGCTGATTCTCATCAAAGCGCCATCTCCCATGCTCATTGCCGTGGGGATGTATCTACCGTTTAGCTCTACGGGAGCAATATTTGTCGGAGGAGTTATACGAGCGATTCTGGACCGCACAATGCAGAAGAAGAACGCATCTGCAGAGGAGAAGACGAGAGCAGAGAATACCGGCATATTGCTTTCTTCTGGATTCATAGCGGGCGAGTCATTGATGGCAGTGGCACTCGCGATACTGTTCGGAGCGATTAACTACTTCGAGCTTGACTTCAGCCTGACCAATTTCGGTTGGGATAGTCCCAGCGCTCTTCTTGGGATGTTGGTATTTATTGGCTTGCTCTATATGTTGGTGTCGGTTCCTATGAGAGTGGCGAGAAGTAGCAAGTAGCGGGTCTCTTCAGAAAGGGTCGGTCGGAGGATGTTGAACGCTGAATGGCTTTCGATCGGCACGACGATGGGTTCATTGGAGGAGCCGGCCTCGACTCAGATGGGGCACGGCTCTTCTGTTTTCCCGTTCTCCTCAATAAGAAGAAGTCTGATCTCTCAAAGCGATTCCGTCCACGCTTCGTCCGGGGACGGACATTGGTAGTCACAACTGCTGGCAACTCATGAGCTGGTGATCCACTCTTCGTTTCTCAGAACCCGGATTAGTTCACAATAGGAGTCCATCCTATGAGCGATCTGCAAGCTTCGACGAACGCTGCGAGCCGTCCAGAGCCGACGAGCCTCTACCGGTGGTCGATCCTTGTCTTCATCAGTCTCACGATGTTCGGCAACTACTATATTTATGACAGTATCAGTCCGCTTGCCGATGTGTTGAAACAGCAACTGGGATTCTCTGACAAAAATATCGGCTTGCTCAACGCTATCTACAGCATTCCTAATGTGATCATGGTTCTTATCGGTGGTATCATCATCGACCGAATTGGAACGAAGAAATCGACGCTCATCTTCGGGGTACTCTGTCTGGTTGGAGCTATCATCACCGCGTGGACGGGGACGCTCGAGGTGATGGTAGCGGGTCGTCTCGTGTTCGGGCTGGGAGCGGAATCGCTCATCGTAGCCGTGACGACGGCCATAGCGAAATGGTTCCGGGGAAAGCAGTTGAGTTTCGCGTTCGGGATGAATCTTTTCATTGCTCGCGCGGGCTCATTCGCTGCCCTAAATTCTCCTACATGGGCAAGCTCATACTATGAGAATTGGCAGTTGCCTTTGCTGATCTCCGTGGCTGTCGGCGTCACTTGCGTTGTTGGAGCCCTCATCTACTGGGTGCTCGAGGAGCGTGCGGAAAAGAAATTTCAACTTTCTGAGGCGGGACCGTCGGACAAGCTGGCTTTTCGTGATATCCTCAAGTTCAGCAAATCTTACTGGTGGATCGTTGCCCTTGCCATCACGTTTTATTCAGCGATCTTCCCCTTCCAAACGTTTGCGGTGAAATTCTTCATCGAGGCACACGGGACGACGCGAGAGTTTGGCGGTTGGCTTTCGAGTATGCTCACCCTGTTCGCGATGGTCTTAACGCCCCTCTTTGGCCTACTGGTCGACCATGCCGGCAAACGGTCACTGTTTATGATGTTTGGATCGTTTCTGCTCGTCCCCGTCTACCTCATGATGGCGTACACAGATGTTTCGCTCTATGTTCCGATGGGGATGATGGCTGTCGCGTTCTCGCTGATTCCGGCAGTGATATGGCCTTCAGTTGCCTACATAGTCGATCAGTCCAAACTCGGAACGGCGTACGGGTTGATGACGATGATTCAGAATATCGGCCTGGCAGGGTTCAATCTGCTTATCGGATGGGCGAATGACTATTCCGGTGCGAGTGTGGAGAATCCTGCCGGCTACTCACTCGGTATGTGGATTTTCTCGGTCCTCGGTTTGTCCGGCCTTTTATTCGCATTCCTGCTCAGGAGAGCCGAGACGGGTCCGAACGCGCACGGATTGGAAACGATTACCGTTAAGTCTGGGAAACAGTGATTGCGGCAGCCCTCGTGATACTCCTCATGTGCCGGGTTCAACGTCGAGAACCTTCGTGAGGAGTCCTCAGGCGAGTGGAAATGTCTACGTCACTCACGTCGTATCCTTGTTGGTCTGGACGTCTTGACTCTGATTCCCCTAGACGGTATGATGAAGGTTTAGGAAGGATATGCATCTTCACAAGAAACATTTTACACTCGAGGAAGCTCGAGCCCATGTACCGACCGTTGAGCACTTGGTGGCTCAGCTTGTCGAACTCAAACGATCGCTCGATAAGAAGGGATACGACGTTTACCGTCACACGTACTTCGGGGGAATGGGTCTCAACGGTCAGAAAAATTACCCGCCAGAGCTCGTCGAGCTTGTCCAGATCGTTCAAGATCTGGACGAGAAGGGGATTCTGGTAAAAGGATTAGATGAAGGCCTCATTGATTACCCCTCTATCCGGGAAAACGGTGAAGAAGTGTACCTCTGCTGGAAGCTCGGTGAACATACGATAGATTACTGGCATCGAATCCCGGATGGGTACCGAGGCCGGAAGCCCATCGGTGAATTGTGAGTTCGTCCGGCACACCGAGGGATCGTAATGCGGAACGACCCATGACGTTTCGACTCGTTTCGGATTATAAGCCGACTGGCGACCAACCGGAAGCAATCAATCACCTCACGGATGGCCTGCTGCGCGGAGACCAATTCCAGACACTGCTGGGGGTCACCGGCAGCGGGAAGACGTTCACGATCTCCAACGTGATTGCGAACATCAATAAGCCCGTCCTCGTGATCTCGCACAACAAGACGCTGGCCGCACAGCTGTACGGCGAGTTTAAAGGCTTTTTTCCGCACGATCGAGTCGAGTTCTTCATCAGCTATTACGATTACTACCAACCCGAAGCCTACGTTCCCGCCACCGACACCTACATCGCAAAAGATGCATCCATCAACGAGGAGATCGACCGGCTGCGCCTGCGGGCGACCAGTGCATTGCTCAGCGGCCAATCGAATGTCGTCGTCGTTGCTTCTGTCAGCTGCATCTACGGCATCGGTGCACCTCAGGAGTGGGCAGAGCAGATGGTGGTAATCCGGAAAGGGGACCGCCTCGAGAGAAATTCCCTGCTTTCAAGACTCATCGACATCTACTACACGCGGAATGACTTCGAGTTTACTCGCGGAACGTTCCGAGTTCGCGGGGATGTTGTGGAAGTCATCCCCGCGTACGAGAACGAAGAGGCGCTGCGAATCGAGTTTTTTGGGGACGAGATCGAGCGCATCACTACCATCAACCGAATGGATGGTCGATCACTTGGTGAGACGGAGCACGATGTTATCTACCCAGCAAAACATTTTGTGACAACCCGACCTGCGTTAGAGCGTGCGCTTGTGGAAATTGAGGCCGAATTGAATGATCGGCTGGTAGAACTTCGAAGGAAGGAAAAATTGCTCGAGGCGCAGCGTCTTGAGCAGCGTACGCGGTTCGATATGGAGATGATGCGCGAAATCGGCTATTGTGCCGGCATCGAGAACTACTCTCGCCATCTCAGTGGACGTGCGCCAGGTGAACGTGCTTACTGTCTGCTAGATTACTTTCCTGATGACTTTTTGATGGTGATCGATGAATCGCATGTCACCGTTCCACAGGTCGGTGGTATGTATGAGGGGGACCGTTCGCGCAAGCAAACTCTGGTTGATTTCGGCTTCCGGCTTCCGTCGGCGCTTGACAACCGCCCGCTGAAGTTCAGGGAATTCGAATCGATGATCCGACAGGTTATCTTCGTGAGTGCGACTCCGGGCGAGTACGAATTGAAGAAGTCAAAAGGGGTGATCGTGGAGCAAGTCATCAGGCCGACGGGTCTGGTCGACCCGGAAGTCGATGTCCGCCCTGTCAAGACTCAGATCGACGACCTCGTCGCCGAGATCCGGGATCGTGTGGGGCGCAAAGAGCGTGTGCTCATCACGACGCTGACGAAGAGAATGGCCGAAGATCTCGCAGAATACCTCCAGGGAATCAACATAAAAGTTCGGTACATTCACTCAGACATCAATGCTCTCGAGCGGGTTGAGATTCTGCGAGACTTGCGTCTGGGTGATTTCGATGTCCTCGTGGGCGTAAACTTGCTGCGTGAGGGCCTGGACCTGCCCGAGGTATCACTCGTCGCAATCCTGGATGCGGACAAAGAGGGATTCCTGCGGTCAGACAAGTCTCTCATTCAGATTGCTGGCAGGACAGCCCGAAACATCAACGGTAGGGTCATTCTCTACGCAGATAGGGTCACGGGCTCGATGGGACGGATGATGGAGGAAACCAAGCGTCGGCGGGAAAAGCAGATCGAGTACAACAAACAGCACGGCATCAAGGCGCGAACCATCTATAAAACCGTCGAGGAAATCCTCGCCACTACCGTCGTAGCTGATGTGCGGTCGGCGCGCGATGAGCGTCGTGGGCAAGTCCGGACTCCCATCGTGGCTGACAGCATCGTCCGCTACCTAACGAAAGAGCAGCGTTATGACCTCATCGAGGAACTTCGGAAAGAGATGAAGAACGCCGCCCGCAACTATGAGTTCGAGCGTGCCGCTGAGCTGCGGGATGAACTCGAGCGGCTTGAAAAGCTGGAAAAGTAGCTACCACCTTCCATTTCCGACCCCTACGGTTCCAATCCGGTTAAGAGATTTAGCACAATTCCCTGTTGACCCTGTTGTCATTTCACTCCATAATTCCAGTAATGCCGAATGATGCGTCTTGAGGGAAGAATCAACGTGAAGATGTCGATCCTCGAATGAAGCCTTTTACAATCAGTGACGCAGCTGAAATGTATTTCTGCACCGATACGATCGTGGGCTGGCAGCACGTTTACACTTCCCCTGATTTTTTTGACGTCATCTATCCTTCGACAGTGTGACTGTCGAACGATAAGAGGACGAAAAACTGAGGGGTAAAATCGAACACTGTGTCCAATCTTGTACGAGATATCCTGCTGCCGCTCGTCGACTTCATTTATCCACCGACCTGCATCAGCTGTGAAGAGCGACTCCTGGATTCGCAACGCCATGTGTGTACTTCCTGCTCGGATTCGCTGGTGCGGGTATCGTCGACAGATGACCTGCCTCTCGCACAGCAGCAGCGGTTTGACAAGGACGGAGCTGTTAGTCGGTTTTTCTCCTGCTTCTACTTCGAGGAGGCGGGTCCGATGCAGCCGATCATACATGGCCTGAAATACGAGAACCGGCGATCACTCGGAATCGAGTTGGGAAAAATCGTTGGGGCGTGTGCGCAGGAAGACCCTGACTTT
>JAZGDX010000102.1:0-11493 GCA_036478305.1 Bacteroidota bacterium | reverse complement strand
CTCGATTGTCTGCGTGTGTGGGCACAGCGTCAGGCGTGTAGTCCACTAGCCCGCGCAGGCCATTCCACCGGTCCATTCCTTCGGACGTGAGGATCCGTTCGAAGGGCTCCTTGATCTCACTTGCGAGGGTGTGCAGGAAGTCCTTCGCCCGCAACGCCCTCCCCAGCTCAGGGTCGAGGAGAGATAGACCAAGGATTACGGACCTGCCGTGCAAGGTCTGCACGGTCTCCCGATTCAGCACCGTGTTTAGGTTAGTCAGCCAATTGGCAACGAGCATCTCCCGGCTGCTGAGAACGTCGGGCGGTGGCTTAAACTCCTTCGCTTTGCCATCGGCATATTCGGGATGGAGCATCAGAAGCTGCTCGACGATGGCCCACGCGGGTACAGCGTCGATAGCGGAAAGGGCCTCTGTGGCACGCATTGTGGAGGTGCTGAGCTCCAGTTCACGGAACGCGTCGGTGTCCGACTCCAACTTGGCCATCATGATTTAGGCTCAATTCCTTTCCCGGCTCTCCTGTGCATATCCCGGCTGACATCAAAGCAGATCTCAGGTATCAACGCTCAGTTCACGGTTCTTCATCAAGCGGCCCCACACGAGCAATTCAAGGGTTCCAAAATGCGCGGCGTGTCTGAGCCTAGACAGAACAATGATCGTTACGGATCGCTCAATCTGACCACGAAGGGTGTCAACCCCAACAGGATATCTACAAGGATGTGCCTGACAGGGTCTATCCAAGGACCTCTTGAGCTCGCTTCCAGCCGGCCTCCATGGATCGATCTAAGGCCGGGCGAGAAAAGTCCAGGGTGTCATCGAGGGGCTCAACAGGATCGATGATCTTGCTCTCGTAGAATTTATATGGTTTGCCCTCCTCGTTGTGAAGAGTCACCCCTTTTTCCGCCGCCTCTTGAACGTTCCTGTTGATTCGAACAAACTCTCGTACATCCGTGACAAAGATTTCATTCATCGCGATCTCCAGCGTGTGCTTCCCAATGTCAAGAACGTTGCGTAGCGGGCCGGCCGCTTTAGGCGGCTGCCGCGGGCTGCAGTTGATCACTACTATCTCATCAGGATCCGAATCCATTACGTCGCCGAGAGGGCTGATGTTTCTCACACCGCCGTCCACCATGCTGGAGTGTTCAGCCGAAATGTCTACTGGTGCCCAGACAATTGGGATGGCGGTTGAGGCCAGAACGGCCTTTTTAAAGCCCGGGTTATCTTTCGTGAATCGAATGTACTCCCCCGTCGGCAGTGACACTACACCAATCCTCAATTCAACCTCGATAGACTCCAAATCGACTTCTTCCTGGATCAATTTCCAACTCGGTTCGTTTCCATAGATCGATTTTGCTCCGAAGAGGATCCTAAGGATCGCCCAGACGTTCAACTCTCCCGTCATAACTTGGTCTCGGGTTAAGGTCTTCCACAGTTCCTCCATACGTTGGTGTTTCTTCATCGCTAACATGACGCCGTTTATGGCACCAATAGACACACCGGCAATAAGGTCCCATTGGTAACCCTTCTCTTCGCGTGCATATTTCTCAGCCATGAACTGGAAGGCGCCCCTGGCACCCCCGCCGCTTAGAACCAATGCAGTTTTCGCCACGATTTCTCCTCCTAAAATTGCCTGACCTAAAGTAAGTCGAATTCTGCGACGACTGGAGCGTGATCGGATTCTGGAAACTTCGTGTCCTTGCGGAAAGCTCCGGACTCGTCGGGCAGAGTCTCATTATGAATCTCCACCCCCTTGGAAAACCGAATTATCCGGTCCGGGCTCAACTCACAATTTCCATCGCGATCACAAGCCCCCCAAACGGCTAAAGTAGTCAGCCATAGCCATGATCGTGAGCTGAGGGTTGATCCGGATCGTGGTTGGAAAGACACTAGCGTCGCAGACGAACAGGTTTTGAAATCCGTGGACCCGAAACGAACTATCAACTACTCCGGAGGAAGGTTTGTTGCTCATTGGATTTCCGCCCTGCGGGTGTGCGGAACTCAGCGTCAGGTCCTCGGGCCTTCGAATCACCTCATCCAAATAAGGTAGGATCTCGTCGGGTCGAGAGGCGAACCGCTCGGCAGTCAGCTCGACATCACCGAATGTGGCCGGATAAACGGCCTCCGCACCAGCAGCAAACCAGGTCCGGGCTAGCATCGCCATTCCTCGTTTCAATTTCCCCAAGTCCCCTGTCGTCATTTCATAGGACACCGGGCCCAGGATACTACGCTTGAGCTTGCTCCGATTCACGCTCCCGTTGGATTCAGTCCCTATGAGTACACCTCCATTGGCGAAGTGATCGTATCGTCGCATTCGTTGAAAATGCTTGTTAAACCAGCCGGGAACAGTGACCGCGAACGCCAGCGGCGGCCCAAGCAGAGTCTCGAGCATATAGTCTAGGCCATCGACATAGGCGGCCATCTGAACCCCGTCGTAACCGTTCAGTTTGTCCGGCATGAGCGCCAGCAGCGGCGTGCCTGCATTGAACGAAAAGCGCGATCCTACGTTCTTGGTGATTCCACTCTTCATCAGCAGCACGCTTGAGCCGATTGCACCGCATGAGAGCACAATCTTCTGCGCCTTGACCAGCAGCTTGCGGCCGTCGCGCATTTCACACCGTACCGCCCTCGCCTGACCATCCTGATACTCGATCCCGATCGCGTGGCAATCCACAATCACTCTCGCGCCGAGATCGGCCGCATTCGGTATGTAAGTCTCGAGCATTGACATCTTTCTGCCATAAGGACAGCCATAGGCGCAGTAGCCGCACCCTAGACAGCGGTCGTAGTTTTTCCTGAACAATCCGTATTTCCAACTGGCCAGCTTGTGCCCCTCTCCCAGCTCGCCTTCTTCCCGTCGAATTTGTTCCCAGCCGCCTAGAAATACGCGCGCATTGTTCCCATCGATGGGCGGCACTCTAGGATCCTGGGCTTTCAGCAATGGCGTGACATTGATCTTATTCTCGACCCGCTGGTACGCCGCTTCCAGATCGAGTTCGTCGATTTCGGCACCCAACCCCCGCCATCTTTCCAAGATCGGAGTTCCGTTCTCCTCGGTTAATTCTGGGTCGTTCAGTCGGAAGCAGATTGCGTTGTTGATAACCGTGGACCCTCCGAGGCACTTGCCCTGAAGGATCGACATGTCCATATCCACCGTGCTCTGAAGGCCGCCTTCCTTGTAGAGCTTGGTGGTCATCTCGATTTCATCGTGTGAGAAGGCTTTGCTCGGTATATAGCTGCCCTCTTCAAGCAGGATCACGTCTCGGTTCTGGGCCGCCGCGCTGAAGGCCACTACAGCCCCGGCGGCGCCGGACCCGATAACGCAGATCTCACACTCCAGCGTGTCGCTTGAAGGCTCATGCAGCTTGATTTCTTTTGGGGGGAGAGGTGTTAGCTCGGAAGATTGATACTTGGGACGCTCCTTCACCGGAACGAAATTTATGCTGTTGTAAGTTCGCGGATCACCATAGTAGCCAGCGATGAATAAGGTCCGAACTCTAGCAAGGTCCCGAAGAGCACCGCGGTTTCTCGGAGATCGAATTCGCCTCTCAATGAACCGCTTACGTCTGGTCTTGCTCATTCGCGAGAATGGCAGGAGAGAGGGTAGAAAACTCACACGAGGTAGAACATGCTCAACTAAGAACAATATTATGTGCAGACTGCGGGTTCGGCTGGACTGAATCCGCTCAAGATGCCGGTCAATATTCCACTTAATGGTCTCGGCAGGAAGTATCTCCTCTTCACCGTCAATAAAGACATCAGCGAATGCCTTTACGGTGCGCAGCTCCCCGCGATTGAGAAAGTGGGAAGAGCGCTCATAGTTGCTTGGATTGCGGCGTTCAAGGACAAAGTAACCAAGAAATGGCCGGACGGGGCCAGCTTCAAGGTAGCTCTTACCAAGGATCAGATTACGGTTTGTGGGGTCTGGATAAACCAGATAATCGACCGTATAGCCCACAGGATTGAGGAAAAAGTATTCTCCCCATTTGTGGTAGTCAATTACGAGGCTGTTAGGATACTTGGATCCCGGGGCTTTGGTCGGTGGGAAGACCTTGAAGAAGAAGTAGCGTTTCGGATTCTGGTCACTGGGCTTGCTGATCCAGGGCTCATGAAATGCACTTCTTCGGATCGGTACATTGTATCCCCAGGCAAATCCCTTGTCTTGCTGACCAAAGAAGCCTTTTTTGAACTTCCGCGTTCCCGTCAGTTCTGTTGCTCTGTTAAGATTCCAACCACGGAATTCGTATCCGAGAAGATCTGCAATTGCCGGTGGTGTGCCTTGGAGCATGATGTCATCGAGCGTTTGCTTGGAGATTCCGTTGGGCGGAGATGCCAAGCTTTCAAAGGTAAATTGGCTGGCGGTCACAGACATTTCAATATGAGCCTTTCCAACACTCCCCTCACACGCCGAGGTGGTTCAAACTTTACTTGGGTGAGTTGCGATCACAATTGAGAGACAGGTACACTCAAGGGACACTCGCGGGGCTCTAGTTGCCCGGATAGGCTTGTTGAGCCTAGTGCTTGGGGATTCAACTTCATTTGCTTCGGCCGTGCCGGATGTCGACTCGATGAACAAATCGACGGCTCAGCAGGCCAGTGCGGCACGTCGAGACTCCAGTCCAGACCTATTCCAGATCCGATTCTGGTTCTGGCTGCCCGGGCCGAGCGACTCCAATTACGAGACCGAGCGCTACCACAACGAGTAGCGCACCCGCTATTCCTAACATAACCAGTCGCTTGGATAGTCGTTTTTCTGACATGTTTACTTTCTTGATTCCCTCGCCTTTTTTCTTGACCCGCTCGAAAACGTGTTTGAACTTCAGGGGTTTGGTCAAGTACTTTGGTTGTGGTTTCCCTTCATCATCCAGCCATCTTACGAGGCAAATCCCGTCCTTATTGATCTCCAATCCGGTGACGTCGCCGTCCGCGAAACAGCAACAGCCCGTATTGAAGTAACATGGCTGGTCCATCGTGAAACCCCGTCTTGCCTCAAAGACCCTCTCGTACTCTAGCTGGGCGCGAACCATTGCGACTGCATCAGCTTTGTTCCCCTCCTTCGCATTTTCCAGCTCGCTCTCAAGCTCGGCAATTCGCTCATGTTCTGAAAAGACGGGGTGGTGGGTATGGCCGGCGATCAGTACAAGGCCCTCTTGCTTCACAGCCCAGTTATATAGTGCGACGTTGTGTTTCTTGCGCAGGTTCCAATCTCTGGATGGAGTATTGAGATTGATTCTTGTACGCCGCTGGATTGGACGCCAGAGCCTGCGAACGACTATTCTGCTGAGTGCCCCGAACTGATCGCTGTAGAGCGTCCCTTGGTGGCCATGGGCAAATAGGATGCGGCCTAATTCCTTACCGTTCTCCTTGACGGTTAGTAGAAGGCTCTCGTGAACTGTGATGCCGTGGATGAGGGGTTCCATATATTTCTTCACGAGCTCTGGGAACCTCCAGTCGTCGTCGTGATTTCCCCAGAACCGCCAATATCTCCGCGCTCCGTTCGCGTCTTGGCCTGTGCGGACCGCCTCCTGGAATGCTCTCTCCAGCTCGAGTGTTGCTTCATACGTATCGATAACGGGCTGTCGATCGTTTTCCCACAACTCCTCGACATCGCCGAGAACTGCAAGGATGTGTCCCGCCTCGAAGTAGTAGCCCAATGCGGCATGATAGGCGTTCTCCGACTCGCGGAAATCGTCCGCGCCGTCTCGAACTCCTTTGTGATGGTCAGAGAAGACAATCAGTCGTTCCTTACCAATGTCCAGCTCGTCAGTTTTGGCCTCCTTGAGAGCTCTGTCCAAGGCCTTTCCCACTCGCCGCTGATAGCGTTTGCTGGGGAAGCTCATGATTGTTCTCCTTCTGGGACAGATTTGACAGCCAAACCAACATCGATGACTTGCCGGAAATAGTCATTTAGGAATCGATTACTCGCATCGAGCCGTTCTCGATATTCCCGGAAACCATTCAGGCGGTCTCCAAACGCTTTCTTCGCTTGGGAGGGCGTTATGCCTCTCGTCTGATTGAACAAAGGGACTCCCCCTCGCTCGCTGCAGAATTCATTGTAGGCAATCAAGAAATCCTCCCACCCCCGATCGCCGGTTGATACGGGATCGAGGGTAAGAACATTTCCATTAAATGAATAGGAGAACAGCGAGCTCTTATCCTCGCTTATCCGATAGGCCACGTTCAGCAGGTTGCAGCGGTACCCGTTTTCACGATAGTAGTTCCGGCAGAACGCAAAGTACTCTCTGAGAATGATCGGGTATTCCTCCTCCGGAAATGCCCAGATGCTGAACGTGTACCGCAACCAGTTTGATTTCTCCGGGTAGCGGATAATCTGGTCCGAAGGGACGGTATTCCGATCCCTGAGTAGCGATTTCACGATGAATTGGAGAACTTGATTGAATCTGTCGATCAAGCGATATCGTATCGACTTTATGGGTACGAGCTTCGTCACCAGGTAGCCATATCCCGGACCGATGTTTTTCCAGGTTTGGTTCCGAAATCTCCAGAGCAATCGGTTCGGTCTACCGACCGCATCTCCGTACCGCCTGTACTCGACTGAGACCTTGTCGAGAAAGGGAAACAGGTAGAGCATCATAGATTGGCCCTCCCCGATCAGCGCAGGCAGTTGAGTTTCAAAGTCTCGCAGACTGTAGGTGATGTGATGGACCGATAAAGGCCGTAGCTGCTTCACTTTGAAAGTCACCTCATAGAGGATTCCGAAAAGACCATAGCTGGATCGCATGGCCCGCATAAGCTCCGGGTCCTTTTCCTCGGTGACTTCCATTCGCCCTCCCGAGTCGGTCACCAGCTTGATCCCAACTGCGTAGGAGCAGACCTGCCCGTACTCACCAGGCATGGAAGCGTCCTTTGTGCCCCCACAGGCTGCGCTGCCCAGGGTCAAGTTACCTAGCTCCACATTCACATAGAACTGTAGATTGTGCTCAAGCAACTGATGGGCAACGTCGATGTAAAGCGCACCCGCCTGAGCGGTCACCGTCATCTCGTCAGGGTCGATTTCCAAGATCTGGTTCATTTGCGTCATGGCTACGACGGTCCCCTGGTCGGCGACCCCGCACCTCGTAGTCGAGTGGTTTGAACCCACGGCTCGCACCGGAGATGGGAATCGTTTAGGATCCCTGACGATATCGACGATGTCCTCGACTGTCTCCGCTTGCACGACGATTTTAGGGAAGGACCTGATGCTCCCTCCCCAGTTCTGAATGGGTTTGCCCTCTGCAATTATCTTCATGAGAGATTCACCCTCCCAAATTAGACGGTACTGTGGTCGGACCGACGCTGAGCGAGCCAGCGAAGTGACCTAACGCCTGACAGCTGTTCCGTGAAGAAGAAACAGAAGCTCCTGTTTTCGCAATTGATATGGTTCCGTTTACCTTCTGGATCCGCCAGATGACGGGGGTGAACTCAACAACATAGAAAGGCCGCGACCTTAGCTCATAGTCGGGCCTTTCGAAGAGAGTTGCCGGTGTGAAAAATCCGACCACAGGAGGCCGGCTAAACTAACGATACGCTAGGCTTCTCAACGAATTCTCAACACAGCAGGTCGCAGCACAATAGCTTGACAACACGCGGTCCTGGATTCTGGAATGTGGGGGACTCGCAACTCCGGATTTCATAAGGAAACCGGCTCTATTGCACCAAGAACCGAGTTACGCTGGATTAACTGGAATCCCGGCGAGTTGAGCTTGCTCGGTCTGCCCGATATGGTCTTCTGCGGCAGATTGGGTCTGAAACCACCAAGCCGGTATTGCTATACTACAGTGGGGATTCTGAATTCGTTCAGGGGCGCGGGTCAGGCGGCATATCCATGGGATAGCGAGGAGGGATTGAACCATGTCAAATGGGGATACTGAGACCGCGTCACCTTCCTCCCATACGGTAAGTTACCCGAGGTTGCCTCCCAGGCAATTCGCAGCAATGAACCCTGAGGAATACATCGCCGAGCGGCTAAACGAGTCCCTCGTCTGGTACGACAAAAGCGCAAAGCGGAATAAGAGTTGGGACCTACGAATGAGTGCAGTGACAGTAATCAGCGGTGCCCTGGTTCCAGTGCTCATCAATCTCGACCTCCCTTACGTCAACCTCGGTGCCACAGTGCTTAGTTTGATCATCGTGCTTTTCGTCTCATTTGAGAGTGTCCATCATTTTCGGGAGCAGTGGACAAACTATAGATCCACGAAGCAGCGGCTCCGAAATGAGTATTTTCTCTTTACTACGAATGAAGGACCCTACGCGAAGATGGATGCGCGAGACACATTCCGCGTCTTCGTGGAGCGTATTGAAGGCAGCATTGAGGCGGAAAACGCCTCGACGTTGCAAGTCATGACCACGATTAATGAGACAAAAACCTAGCTTAGTCCGCGCGCGTTTCAAAGATCCTGGAGCGGCAGGATCATATTTAGAGTAGTGCAGTTCCCCTACGCGGCGGCGCTGCACAGCGGAAGACATAATCGCAGGACCGGGCAAGTGCTGGAATTGTCAAACACACGTTGCTTAGGGTCAGCGACCTAAAAACCGGCCCCGCCCCTTTGATTGTGGGCCCAAGATCTGAAGATCACCTGCTCACTGGATTGAGCCGGAAATGAAAAGCCACCGCCGCCGCTCGAGGGCTTTGCGTTCCCTTCTGCCTGATCGCCGCCTGAGATGACAGCTGGTGAACCGCTTTCTGCGAAGGCCGGCGCTGATACGTTCATGCCATACTTCGAATTATGGGAGATTGGAGATCACCAATGGTCAAAGACTGGAAGAAGGTCGACGGGGTATTTGAGGGTGGCGGCGTCAAGGGCATCGCATTTGTGGGCGCCATCGCGGCGACCGAAGACGCTGGTTACGAGTTCGAAAACGTTGCGGGAACGTCGGCCGGATCCATCGTGGCTTCCGTGATAGCCGCGGGCTATTCGGCCGCCGAGATAAAAACCATCATGGACGACCTAGACTACAAAGCATTCAGGGACAAGGATTTCATTGATAAGATCCCGTTGATCGGTCCCGCGATGAGCATCGCCCTCGAAAAGGGGCTGTTCGAAGGCGACTACTTCGAGGAATGGCTTCGCGCCAAACTAGATAGCAAGGGCATCCGCACATTTGGTGACCTGGTGATGGAGGAATATCGAGACAAGGCTAAGTACCGGTACAAGCTGCAAGTCATTGCGGCGGATGTTTCGAGAGGGCGGCTCTTGGTGTTGCCTGGCGACATAGTGGCCTACGGCCAAGAGCCGGACGAGCTGGATGTCGCCCGTGCGGTACGCATGAGCATAAGCATTCCCTTCTTCTTCGAGCCCATAATTCTTAGAGACGAAAGCGGGGTGGACTGCTACATAGTAGACGGGGGTCTACTTAGCAACTATCCCGTGTGGATATTCGACGACGACACTCCCGATCCTCCGTGGCCTACGTTCGGTTACAAGCTTGTCGACCCGACGGAGGGCCAGCCAAATACGATCAGGGGCCCTTTGACCCTATTTGGTGCGTTATTTACCACGATGATGGAGGCGCATGACGCTCGCTACATCGACGACCACAACTTTGCCAGAACGATTCCGATTCCGACCCTAGGCACCAAGGCAACTGACTTCGATATCTCCAAGAAGGAGGCCGAGGCACTCTACCAGTCTGGGAGAAAAGCTGCACAGGAATTCCTAAAGAGATGGGATTTCGCGACATATAAGACTATGTACCGTGAAAAAGAGGTCCCGCCGAGAACGGAACGGGTCTGGATGTCGTAGCAGGAGAAATCTTATACACCCCGCCGGATCGTCAAGTGTGCGTTAGGGGTTTCACCACGAAAGTTTACGGCTGTGTATCGTTTTCGTGTCGAGGTCGGAGTGAGTAGTTACTCGCGAGGCATGAGTCCGGTTAATTCACGGCGAACTCTGAGGCAGCCTCTTCGCGGGGCGCTCTGTCCTTATTCGGTGCTCTGGAGTTCGTGAGAGGGGAGCAGCGCTGAGGGCAATCTGCTCTGGAGCCATGAAATCGATCGGGCCGAACTCGGGGGCGGTGTGAAGGTGATGGCAACAACTAGTGCACGGATTGATCCTGGAAGGGGTGTGAGAGGAATCTCGTACCTCTCATCGCCATCAGCTGTTACCGCTGCGACGCCACCGCGCTCGTCCGGTCTGAGCGCTCTTTCCAGAACTTCCTCAAAAGCACTTGCCTTAGAGCTGATAGATATTTCAATCCCTCTGACAGGACCCACCTCGAAACCCGCCTCAGAGAAATACTCCGTTGCCTCGGCGACCGCTTCGGCAGAGGGCGCATACTCCTGCACGTTCTCTGCGGTGATCAACGACGTTTCGTTAATTGAGCGCCCGCTTGCGGACTTCAGCGGTACTTCCGCAGAGATAGCGGCGTCGATCTCGAGATGGACCTCGTCCGGCGAACGAAGAGAATGCCATACGCGCCCAAGGCTGTAACAAAAGCGAAAAGAAAAGGGCGCAAGGTTTCCACCCGCCGGCCTGGGTGGGTGAGAACGGGCCGCCTAATTCCTAATCACCCTCTTGAAATGTATTTTTTCAACGTGGGTCAAGGCGATTCGTCCTTCATCGTGACCCCGAACGAAAAGAGGATTCTCATCGACGGGGGAATCGGGAACAAAGCGTTCCAATTCCTTGTGTGGAGGTATCGCCTTGAGCTTCCCGATCCTGAACCAGTAAACATCGATTTGATGGTCGTGTCGAATGCCGATGACGACCACCTCGCGGGATTGATTTCAATCGTTGCACATCCTCTCATCAATGTTCGGCAAATCATCCATAGCGGGATCGCCAAATACAACTCTGGGTTTAGTACGGTGCTCGGTGACACGGTCGGTCAGGGCAAGAATAGACTGCTCGTCACGCGGCGCAACGAAGTTGATGACCTAGCTGAGGTTGATCTCATTAGCACGATGAAAAGGTGGCGCAACGCCGTGAGGAACGAGCCAGGCATTATTTATCGGGCCGTCGACTCAAGAGTGAAGTCTATTGACATCGGCGACTCGGCAATTTCACTTAATGTGCACGGCCCCAGGCTAGTGAATCAGCCCAGCAATGGCGGCATTGCATACCCATGGCTAGGTAACCCAGCAAAGACTGTCAACGGCCATTCTGTCGTTCTGAGGCTCGATTTCCATAATATTCGAGTCCTGATCACCGGTGACGTGAACGACCGTGGAGCCCGTCACCTGATGTCGGATCCAGAATTCGCGGCTGAGGCCGACGCACATGTCCTCAAAGTCCCGCATCACGGAAGCCATGAGTACGATCGTCGCTTCTTAGAGGCAGTGCATCCACAGATCTCCATCGTTTCCTCCGGGGAGGCGCCAGATCACGGGCACCCGAGGGCCGACCTCTTGGCAACTATTGGGAACGTCTCGAGATCCGACCAGCCCATCCTATTCTCAACCGAGTTGCTGCGCTCTTTGCCGTCGACGCCGATGCAGCAGCCTCAGATGCCGATGACGATGTAGACCCGGACGCTACCGACCCAGCCATGTTGGGACAGGC
>JAZGDX010000101.1:0-8550 GCA_036478305.1 Bacteroidota bacterium | reverse complement strand
ACGGCTCCTCGTTCGCGTGAAAACGATCGGAATGGTCAATATCCTGGCAGGTCGTAAAATCGTGCCGGAACTGGTTCAGGGAAAACTGTATATCGACAACCTCCTTCGAGAGCTTGAGACGTATCTGACCGATGCCGCGGTTCGGGAGCGGGTGAAAGGTGAGCTCATGCGCGTCCGCGAAATGCTGGGGAGTTCTGGCGCTTCCGGCCGCGTGGCCAACACGATTCTTCAGTGGAACGAAAATCCAACGTGAGCACACGTGAAGCCTCGATACGCTTTGCTTCCGCTGAGCTGGCTGTACGGAACAATCGTCGGCGTTCGGAACAAATGTTACGACAAAAGGATTTTTTCGACACGTTCGGTCGGAGTGCCGATTGTCTCCGTGGGAAATTTGAGCGTTGGCGGCACGGGCAAAACTCCGCTCGTAGAATACGTTGCGAGGGTACTGATGAACGGCGGCACCAGAGTCGCCGTCGTGAGCCGCGGGTATCGTCGCAGATCACGAGGGCTGAAGGTGGTGTCTGATCATCGACGAATTCTTTTGGTTCCTCCGGAAAGTGGCGATGAGCCTTTTCAGATCGCGAAGAATGTCCCTGGAGCTGTGGTGGTGGTCGATGAACAGCGGACGCGCGGTGCACGGTACGCTGCGAGCCAGGCTGGCGCAGAAGTAATCATCCTTGACGATGGGTTTCAACATCGTGCCTTGGCTCGTGACCTCGACGTTGTGGTGCTGAATGCAAAAGAACAGACTGGACCGTTGCTCCCTGTTGGACGGAGGCGGGAGGGTATCGGGGGGCTTAGACGGGCTGACGCTCTCGTCGTTTCGCATTGCAGCGGAACGGACGAAGTGACAGTGCTGGGCGATCAGCTGCGACCCTACACCGATGCTCCGATTTTCTGCACACGGCTTGTCGTCCGGGATGTTCGCGAGGTGGCGACAGAAAGCTCTATAGATCCGGAACGCTTGAAGAAAAAGAGTGCCATTGCGTTCTGCGGTATCGGCAACCCAGAGTCCTTTCGACGAACGCTGTTGCAGCTCGGCGTACAGGTCGCGTCATTCAAGCGGTTCTCCGACCATCACTGGTATCGAGAGCGAGACCTCGTGTCTCTCGAACGAGAATTGGACCGAACGAAGGCTGAGTGGATGCTGACTACACAGAAGGACGCGGTTCGATTACGGAGTTGTGAACCATTTGAAGTGGGACTCGGAGCTCGGTACCGCATTCTTTACCCGCTTGTCCAGGTGGAATTCGTGTATGGAGAGGAGATTTTTGTTCAAATGCTGCGAAGGGTCGTCGAACGAAAGGCATCATGAGAATAGGGCTAACAGAGAATTCTCAGGATAATCGGTCTTTGGAGAACTACGTGCGGTGGATCCACCGTGTCACTCCGGCGGCTGAGATTCTCAAGCTTTCCCAGCGGGAAAACAACGTCTCCTCCGTCGAAACGTGCGACGGAATTGTGTTCACCGGTGGAGGAGATGTTCATCCAAAGTCCTACGGCAAGCCCGACGCGTTAGAATCGACCGAACGGGTGGACGACAAGCGGGATGAGTTCGAATTCACTGCTGTGGAAAGGGTGCTTCGTGTGCAGATTCCAGTGCTCGGAATTTGCCGGGGCCTTCAGTTGGTAAACGTCGCGCTCGGCGGCAGTTTACTACCGGACATAGAAAAATCGGGAGACCATTTCCAGAGTCATCTGGGTCGAAAAGCGAGTGAGAGCCGGCATTCAGTTCACGTCGAGGCTTTAACGTTGTTATCGCAAATCGTTGGTGTTGAACGTGGGGAGGTCAGCACACAGCATCATCAGGCCGCCGATCAGGTCGCCAAAGGCCTTCGTGTGGCAGCACGATCGGTCGACGGCATCATCGAGGCGCTTGAATGGCAGGATTCAAATCGTCGACCGTTTCTCCTTCTCGTGCAGTGGCATCCAGAGCGAATGGCCGATTTCGGCAATCCTTTTTCAAAAAACATCCTTCAATGGTTCCTCAGCGCAGTTGAAAGCACGACGGGCTCGAGGAACAACGAATAGGACCGCGTTCAATGGCGAAGAAACGAACAAGAAAGACCATTAAATCACGGAGGAAGAACAGGTACGTTTATTTCTTTGGGGCAGGAATAGCCGATGGCCACGCAGGGATGAAGGAGTTGTTGGGGGGCAAAGGCGCAAACTTGGCCGAGATGACAAATATCGGCCTGCCCGTTCCTCCTGGGTTCACTATTTCCACGGAGGTTTGCACACACTATTACTCACGCGGAAATACCTACCCCACGGGCCTGGAATCAGGGGTCACGGCTGCCCTCCTCAAGGTCGAGAAGTACTTGAAGATGAAGTTCGGTGATCCCGAGAATCCCTTGCTTCTCTCCGTTCGATCCGGTGCGCGCGCATCCATGCCGGGAATGATGGACACGATCCTGAACCTTGGACTCACCGACCAGACTGTGAACGGGCTTATCGCAAGGACCGGAAACGAGCGGTTCGCGTGGGATTCCTACCGCCGCTTTGTACAAATGTACGGTGATGTCGTCCTGGGGCTGAAACCGGAGAAGAAGGACGACACTGATCCGTTTGAACTCATCATCGAGCGAAAGAAGAAAGAGCGTGGAATTGCGTACGATACTGAATTGACCAGTGAAGACCTGAGGGAATTGGTGCATCTTTTCAAGGAGGAAGTCCAGAACCGTCGGGGGCTCAATTTTCCTGAAGATCCTATGGAGCAACTCTGGGGTGCAATCGGTGCGGTGTTCGGATCCTGGATGAACGACCGTGCGATAGCCTACCGAAAACTGTACGACATTCCGAACACGTGGGGCACGGCGGTGAACGTCCAGGCGATGGTTTTCGGCAACATGGGTGAAAATTCTGGAACGGGGGTTGCGTTCACTCGTGATCCCGCAACGGGGGAGAACAAATTCTACGGGGAGTTTCTGATGAACGCTCAGGGCGAAGATGTCGTTGCGGGCATTCGTACTCCACAGTCGATCGAAAAGCTTCACGAGGTCATGCCTGCTGTGTACGACCAGCTGCTGGACGTTCGAACGAAATTGGATCGGCACTATCGTGACATGCAGGACCTTGAATTCACGATCCAGAACGGTACGCTCTATATACTCCAGACGCGGTCAGGAAAGCGCACGGGCTTCGCGGCGATCCGCATTGCAGTCGATATGGTTGATGAGAACTTGATAACCGCACAAGAGGCTTTGATGCGAATCGAGCCCGACCAGTTGAATCAATTGCTAAGACCGGTTTTCGACGTGCAGGAGAAACGTCAAGCGACAGACAAGGGTCGTCTAGTGGCGAGAGGCTTAAATGCGGGTCCGGGCGCGGCGACGGGGAAGGTCGTCTTCAATGCACCGGATGCTGAAGATCGGCATAAGCGGGGTGAACGCGTGATTCTCGTCCGAATCGAGACCTCTCCCGAAGACATCAAGGGAATGAGTGCTTCAGAAGGCATCCTCACGGCGCGGGGCGGAATGACTTCGCACGCCGCACTCGTCGCTCGACAGATGGGTAAGGTATGCGTTGCAGGCTGTACTGCGCTCGATGTGGATTACGTCGGCAGGCAAATGACGGTCAACGGTCAGATTGTCCGAGAAGGCGATTTTATCTCTTTGGACGGGACGACGGGTGAGGTCATGCTTGGTGAAATCAAAACGAAGCCGTCCGAGGTTCTCCAGGTCCTCATCGACAAAACACTGAAACCAGAAGAGTCCATCACGTACCAGCAGTTCACCAAGTTGATGTCGTGGGCGGACCAGCATCGAAAGCTACGTGTTCGGACGAACGCAGACATGCCGGATCAGTCAGCAGTGGCCATTGCGCTTGGCGCGGAAGGGATTGGTCTCTGCCGGACGGAGCACATGTTCTTCGGGGAGGGACGAATTGATGCTGTGCGGGAAATGATCCTCGCAGCGGATACTGAGGGCCGACGCAGAGCCCTCTCAAGAATTCTCCCGATGCAAAAGGAGGATTTTACCGGGATATTCGAGGTAATGGGAGGCCGACCCGTGACCATTCGCACACTCGACCCTCCTCTACACGAGTTCCTCCCTCACAGCGAGAATGAGATTCTGGAGCTTTCTCAGAGAATCGGAGTGTCTGCAGAGAAAATTCGCCAGCGGATAGAGGTTCTACACGAGTTCAACCCAATGCTCGGACACCGTGGATGTCGACTCGGTATCGTGTACCCGGAAATCACCGAAATGCAAGCACGTGCAATCTTTGAGGCAGCATGCGACGTGAAGCAAAAAGGAGTCGACGTTCAGCCTGAAGTGATGATCCCGCTGGTGGCTCATGTGAATGAGCTTAAGCAGCAGGAAAAAATTGTCCGGCGGGTCGCCGCGGAAGTTTTCCAGGAGAAAGGAACAACAGTGGAGTATCTCGTCGGGACAATGATCGAGTTGCCTCGTGCTGCCCTAACGGCGGATGAGATCGCGACTGTTGCGGAATTTTTCTCATTCGGAACTAATGATCTCACCCAAACGACCTATGGACTTTCTCGAGATGATGCTGGATCCTTCCTGCAGTATTACTTCGACCGGGGGATTCTGGAGAAAGATCCATTCCAAACAGTCGACCTGAACGGCGTGGGTGTGTTGATGAAAATTGGCACTGAGAGAGGTCGTGAAGTTCGGCCTGACCTAAAGGTAGGCATTTGTGGTGAGCACGGGGGTGACCCGGCTTCGGTCGAGTTCTGCCACTCGATAGGACTCAGTTATGTGAGTTGTTCTCCGTTTCGCGTGCCAATTGCCCGCTTAGCGGCGGCGCGCGCGGCTTTGGGGGACCTCGTGAAAACGACCAGGAGGCGATCGGCCAGGAAAACAGCGCGGAGAACGATGAAACATCGACTGGTAGGCAGACGGACGAAGAGAAAGAGGTGATCCGCGGGTGCTGTGAGCTCGGATAATTTCGACAGTCGGAAACACCTGGAGTTTTTTCCAAGGAGGGGTAACTGATGAAGCTTTCGGATTTCAAGTATCCGTTACCGCGAAATTTGATTGCAAAGTATCCTGCATCGCCGCGCGATAGTTCGCGACTGATGGTTCTTCAAAGGCTGGATGATTCCGTCGAGGGGAAAACATTTAGAGACCTCGTTCACTATTTCAAGAAAGGGGACTGTCTGGTAGTCAACGAGACCAGGGTGTTCCCCGCACGGCTGTTTGGACGAAAGGAAAAAACCAACGCGAAGATCGAGGTATTGTTGCTCCGCGAGCTGAACCGGAGCGATAACATCTGGGATGTTATCGTCGACCCAGCACGAAAAGTCAGGATCGGGAACAGGATCTTTTTTGACGAGGCAAAAATGTGGTGCGAGGTGATCGATAACACAACGTCACGAGGTCGAACTGTCCGATTTAACTATCGTGGGGATTTGTACAAGATTGTCGGGCGGATCGGCCAAATGCCACTTCCGTACTACATCAAACGCGAGCCAGTCGAGAAGGATAAGCAAACCTACCAGACCGTCTTTGCACGGGTCGTGGGAGCGGTTGCTGCTCCGACTGCAGGCTTGCACTTTACGAACCGGCTGATATCAAGGCTAGAGCGGAGAGGCGTGAAAATCGTGCGCGTTGTGCTGCACGTTGGCCTTGGCTCGTTTCGACCGGTCGAGGTTGAAGATCTCACGAAACACAAGATGGACTCGGAGTATTTCGAGATTTCCGAGCATACAGCTCACATAGTCAACAGAACTATCGATACCAGGGGAAACGTTTTTGTTGCGGGAACCAGCACCACACGCGCGCTCGAGTCGAGCGTGACCACGGACAGGCATCTGAAACCCAACAGAGGATGGACGGACAAGTTCATCTTCCCACCGTATGATTTCAAGATCGTCGATCGACTCATCACAAATTTTCATATGCCGGAGTCCACGCTGTTAATGCTGGTCGGCGCGTTCGCTGGACATGACTTTGTCATGAAGGCCTACAAACAGGCCATCAAGAAGAATTATCGCTTCTTCAGTTATGGGGACGCGATGTTGATTCTCTGACCTGGCTAGAAACAGCATCAGAGTTTCTTCGGAATCGTTGCTCAGGGGGTCACCACCAGTATGTCTTCGAAGTTCAAGGAACGGGTCACTGCCATCATTCCTGCCGCCGGTGAAGGGAGACGCGTCGGTGGCGAGCTCCAGAAGCAATTCCGTTCCCTTCTCGGAAGGCCGATTTTGGTCCATACGCTCGGGAAGTTCCAAAGATGCGATGCGGTCGACCAAATAATTCTGGTCGTCTCCGATTCAATGATACAGTACTCGATGCAGCTGGTGAAGGAGTACCACCTTTCAAAAGTCGTTGAAATTGTACGAGGCGGTGCACGTCGCCAGGATTCGGTGTACAGCGGTTTGCAGGCCCTGATGGTTCGTCCTGCCGACATAGTTCTTGTCCACGATGCTGTTCGTCCACTCGTTTCTCATGACCAGATTGGAGCGCTCATCGAGGCGTGCATCACGTACAAGGCAGCGATCCCTGCTGTCCAGCCCAAGGAAACTGTCAAACACTCTGGCGCTGACGGTGGATTTGTTACCGGCACTCTCGACCGAAGCTCGCTCTGGTTGGTGCAGACCCCACAGGCTTTTGCCGCTGATCTGCTAATTACGGCATACCGGAGGGCGGCTGCCGACAGGTACTTTGCCACGGATGACTCAAGCCTAGTGGAGCGGATTGGGGTGAATGTAAAGATCGTAGAAGGAAGCTACGAGAACATGAAAATAACAACCGCGGAAGACCTCTCGATCGCTGAAGGGATCCTGAGAATTCAGAACGGCGGTGTTGAGCAGTAACGTAGGGCTTATTGCGTTTTTACACCTGATTGGGTATCTTGGATGGAACCGTCCGGAAAGGCTCGCGGTTCTGTTTGTTAAGTCCTTGAATGTCTGTTCGTGATTTGATTCTCGATTCGAGGTTCGCGAGTGCTCTCACTCAGTGTCGTAATCATTGCAAGTTACATTGTTGGTTCTATCCCCACTAGCATCATCATCAGCAAGCTGAAGACGGGGATCGATATACGGAATTTTGGGAGTGGAAACGCGGGGGGGGCAAATGTCATTCGCGTCCTCGGCTGGAAGATCGGAATGCTCGTAGTTCTGGTCGATGCTCTGAAAGGATTAGTCGCGACTCTGATCATTTCTCGCTTTTTCTACGATCGGCTGCCGTTTAGTAACTACACTCCATTTGACGATTTCACCCTGGTACAAATCATCTGTGGATGCGCTGCCGTCGTGGGGCACGCATTCACCGTGTTTGCCGGCTTTCGTGGCGGAAAAGGTGTTGCTACTGCGACAGGGATGTTGCTTGGCTTGGCTCCGGTTGAGTTCCTGGTTGCAATTGGCGTGTTCGTGGTAGCCTTCGTCGTCTCACGATATGTTTCGGTCGGGTCGATAAGTGGTGCAATTTCGGCTCCGTTGACGATGTTTTTCCGAAAGAATATTTTCCGCGTCGACATCGAAGGGTACCACACCCTCATCTACTTCTTCATTGCCGTCTCTGCTTTCTTGGTGTACACACACCGGAAAAATATCAAAAGGCTTCTCCACGGAACTGAAAACCGCATTTCTTCCCTCAACCTGTTGCGAAAGAGGGGGCAGCCTCGCTCCGGAGCATCTGGATTTGGCCACTAAAGCATGATCAGGACGGTCCTCCTCCATCTCAAGGTAGCGTTGTATGAAGGTTGCAGTGCTCGGTGCCGGAAGTTGGGGCACGACGCTCGCTCTCGTGCTCGTAGCGAACGCTCACGAGATTACTCTCTGGACGTTCCGGGACGATCAGGCAAACCTGATTCGCGAGCGTCATGAGAACCCTTCCTTCCTCCCCGGTATCCCGATCCCGGAGTCGATTCACATCGAGACGGATATCGAGCGCGCGGTCTTCGAATGCTCGATGATTGTCTGCGCCGTACCGGCTCAATACCTCCGATCTGCAATTACCCCCCTCGCGGGCGTCGATTGCTCAAACACAGCGATCGTGAACGTCGCGAAAGGCATCGAAAACAGCAGCCTCATGACGATGTCCGAAGTTCTCCTCGATGTGCTCAAAAGAGCTAAGAGCGAGAATATCGTTACCCTATCCGGTCCGAGTCACGCAGAAGAAGTGAGCAAGAGAATTCCATCTGCGGTCGTATCAGCCTCGGTGAGTGCTGAGACGGCAAGGTTGGTTCAATCGGCCTTCATGACCCCTTTCTTTCGAGTGTATGTGAGCGAGGATATCCGTGGGGTTGAATTAGGTGGGGCGCTGAAAAACGTCATTGCGGTTGGAGCCGGGATCGGCGACGGCTCAGGGTTTGGCGACAACACCAAGGCCGCTATCATGACTCGCGGGATTGTCGAAATAACCCGGTTGGGAGTGGCGATGAACGCGCAGCCGAAGACATTCTGGGGCCTTTCCGGCATTGGCGATCTGATTGTCACGTGCATGAGCCGGTACAGCCGGAATCGTTACGTGGGGGAGCAGGTGGGAAAAGGCAAGCCGTTGGACGAAGTATTGAAGGGCATGGAGATGGTTGCGGAAGGAGTAGCGACGACAAAATCTGCCTACAACCTTGCCCAGCGGTACC
>JAZGDX010000100.1:0-4988 GCA_036478305.1 Bacteroidota bacterium | reverse complement strand
CTCAAGTCGCTCACTGTTCCGACCGGGCAAGGTATCGGGAACTACGATTTTACGTACGAAGTGCATATGCCCACGGTAGTTCTCCAGTATCTCATCATCCGCGAGGGTTACTTGTTCAAATTCGGTGTCGGAGCTGGTTATCATTTTGGCTCGTTTTCTGAGCGATTTCCAACGTCTGTCGCTGAGGTGGACTACTCCGCTCGGGGATTCGGCGCAAAAGTCGAGGCGACCGGTCACACCTCGCTCGGTGACAATCTGTACGGATCGATTGCGGGGGATCTCCGGTTGGATTTCGTCGGGGATCTTGAATCAAAGACGGGTCGGAAACTCGTCAACATCGTGAATCAAGACAATGTTTCCCTGCACTTCTTCAGCTTGGGGGTCAAATTTGGCCTCTCGTACTACTTTTAGGGTCTGGGGGGAGGTTCGTTGACGGTACTGAAGGCTCTCCTTCTCGGTCTGATACAAGGCCTAACGGAGTTTCTTCCTGTGAGCAGCTCCGGTCATCTGGTTCTAGGGGAGGCGATCCTCCAAGTCCCTTTTTCGGGTAATATGGCTTTCGAAGTATTTGTCCATTTTGGAACGTTTCTGAGTTTGGTGACCTTTTTTCGAGTAGATGTCGTGAGGATGCTACGTTCGTCCGTTGATGCCGCGAGACGCCCGTCCTCCATTCCTCAGCTCTATCGTGATGATCAATATTTTCGGTATGCTGCGCTGATTCTGTTGGGGAGCATCCCCGCAGCGGTTGTCGGACTCTCAGTCGAAGATCAGGTTGCAGGTTTTTTTTCCGATCCAAAACTGGTGGCCGTTATGCTTCTGGTGACCGGGTCGGTTCTCATTTTGACACGGAAGGTGAAACCTCAAGAGGGACGTGACGTCAAACTCGGTTCGTCGATTCTGATGGGGGTGGCACAGGCCGTGGCGGTAATACCGGGTATCTCGCGCGCGGGTTCGACGATCAGCACGGGTCTATTTCTTGGTGTATCCCGTGAGAACTCCGCGCGGTTTTCGTTTCTCCTGGCGCTACCGGCTATCTTTGGTGCGACCGCTCTGAAGGTAAGTGAAGTCATCTTTGAGTATGTTCCGCCCGAAATGCTGCTCTCATATCTCGTGGGGACTGTTGCCGCATATGCTTCCGGGCTCGTTGCGATCAAAGTCCTACTTGAGGTCCTGAAGAAAGGGAAATTTAGTTGGTTTGCGTACTACTGCTATCTTGTTGGTTCTCTGGGTATTTTCCTTATTTGAAGGAGGTCGATATGACTGTCTTGTGGACGGCATTGAGTGCGCTGTACTTCGTCGTGGTCTTTGCAGCGTGTGCACAGCCAGAATCGCAGAAATCGTCACAGCGGCAAAAGGAGGAAGAGTTTGCCGTAATCGAAACAAAGTTTGGGGATATCGTACTTGAATTATTTGAAAAGTCGGCTCCCAAGCATGCGGCCAATTTCAAGAAACTCGTTCGGGAAGGCTTCTACGACGGGACGACGTTCCATCGAGTCGTTCCTAAGTTTGTAATTCAAGGAGGCGATCCAAACTCCAAGGATGAGGATCGCATGAACGACGGCACAGGAGGGCCTGGGTACACCGTCGAAGCAGAGATCGGGGTGAAGCATGAGCGCGGCTGCGTCGCCGCTGCACGCAAAGGGGATCAAGCGAATCCGAAGCGAGAGTCCAACGGAAGTCAATTCTATATCTGTCTGAAGGATCTTCCGAGCCTGGACGATGGCTACACGGTGTTCGGGAGGGTTGTCGAAGGAATGGATGTCGTCGATAAGATTGCTGCGGTGGCTCGGGATGGACGTGACAATCCAGTCGAGAAGGTTGAGATGAATCGAGTCTATCTCAAAGACTCAGGACCATCTTCGGAACAGGATTGAACGTTGTTCGCACGGGACCAGCCCTGATTGTAGTCGAACATATCGATTTTGCGCCAAGAGTCGTGGTTTTCTGAAAGGAACGGTGAAGGTCCTGAGATCGATCCTGTGCATAGTTACCAAGGCGGGGTCTGTGTGGGGAGGTCTTGCCATTGCCCTCCTTATTGCTCCCACGGCGGCGGAGAGGTAATCGACGAACGGATGACCAATGGAGAAGCAAGGTGAACATATTCTCGATTACGCGAGCCTCCTGACACGGATCGAGAATGGACGGTTCGAGCCGATATACCTTTTCTTTGGAGAAGAAGACTTTTTGGCGGAAGAAGCGGTCAAGATGATCATCAAAGTTGCCCTGGACGAGACTTCGAGGGGCTTTGATCTTGACGTGGTGTACGGACCGGATTCCAATGCTGGGGAGGTGATAACAGTTGCACGATCCTTTCCGATGACGGCAAAGCGGCGCATCGTTGTCGTCCGCGATTTTGACCATCTCCCGTCGAAAGAAATGATCGAAGTGTACTCGAAACAGCCCTCAGATACAACCTCCCTCATCCTCGTCGCCCCGAAACCGGACTTACGGACTAAACCCTACTCAGCCCTAAAACATACTGCTCGTTGGATACCATGTCGCCCACAGAGGGATTATGAGATCCCGGGCTGGATCGCATCTCGGACCAAGCAGAAGGGTCGAGAGATCTCGCCCGAGGCATGCCTCTTGCTTCAAAACTACGTTGGAAATTCCTTGCGCGACATCGACAATGAGATCGAAAAGTTGTTGACCTTCGTGGGAGAGAAGAAGAGAATCGACCAGGATGATGTCAGTGAAGTGGTTGGGATGTCGAAGCACTACAATATCTTCGAGTTGCAGAAGGCTATCGGACAGCGCGATGCTAAGCGCTCTTTTGAGATCCTCGAGCGGATGCTCGGGGCGGGAGAATCTCCGATCATGATGATCGCGGTTCTGACACGATTTTTCATAAACCTGTACAAAATCCATACGCTCCGACGGCGGCGGCTGGGAGATCGTGAGATAGCCGATGCGTTAAGGGCTAATCCGAATTACATCGGTGAACAGGTGGCAAACGCGGAGCGGCATCCGCTGGAGCACATCGAACATTGTTTCAAGCATCTGCTGGAGGCGGATGAATGGCTTAAATCGACATCATTCGATCAAAAGCTCATAATGAGTCTGTTGACGTACAGACTCGTAAGGGGTTGAGCCGGGCGATGGCACAAACCACCAAACCTTGGGCTGACCACACGGACGAAGAGCTGATGGCGCGATTCCAGAGCGGAGACGAAGAAGCATTCAACATGATCGTCTCGCGGTACAAGGATCCGTTGATGAACTTTGTATACCGTTTCCTTGGTGGTTACGACGACAGCGTGGACGTTGTGCAGGAGACATTCATTCGCGTTTTTCGAAAACGCGCCCTGTACCGGCCTATCGCAAAATTTTCGACCTGGATATACACCATCGCGGGAAACCTCGCCAAGACGGAGCTAAGGCGTCGCGGTCTCCGGGCTTTCATCTCTTTAGGCCAATCGAGGGGTGGCTCGGGGCAGTACGTTGACGTGGCCGATGAGCGTTATAGCCCGGAAAAAGCTGCGGAGAGCGCGCTCAAGGAGGAAATCATCCAAAAGGCTCTTCTGGCCATACCCCCAAGATACAGGGAATTGGTGGTTTTGCGCGATATTCAGGAACTTTCCTATGAAGAGATTAGTAGAATAACTGGATTAGCTCTTGGAACGGTCAAATCGCGTATCAATCGCGGGAGGGCCCAGCTTCAAACGTTGCTAAAAGATATCTATAACGTGTGAGGACCAGCGATGACCTCAGATGTCCGTGAACGTCCAACAGAGGGAGACGAGGACAGCAGGGCAAAAAGGTTACTATCTAGAATGCAGAAAATCAACGCTCCGGCCGATTTCGGGGTGCGGTTGGACCGAAGATTGGGGGAAGAACGCAGGAGGAGGCAGGGGCGGTCCGTTCGGATGCCCGCTTTCGTGCCGTTTCGGGTTCCAATCTATGCCGCATCGATCATAGCGATTGTTGGAATGAGCGTTGTCGCTTATTATGCGTTGATTCGGACCGGTGTGACGCCTGAAGAGTTTTCTGCTCCAAAACAGCAGATCGGGGCTCCAACATTTCGAGACTCTCTCCTAATGGATAAGAGGGGCGTACCTGCCGATCGGGATGATGCGCCAGCAGAACTGGAGGAACGCTCAAGCAGGATGCATCCACGTGGGGAGAAGGCCCCCTCGGTTTCGTTTTCGAGAGAACGGAAGGAGGCCGGTGCGACAAGTGAGTTGAAGAAAACCGGCGACCTGGAGCTTGCCGCTCCTTCGGAAGGGTTGTACAAGGCAAAGGATGTTCAGAAGAATGAAGTTGATTCAACAGACATGAAACAGGATTCTATTCGAAGAGCGGCTGAAAGTGAGCAGCAACCGCCCCAAGAGCATGAGTAGCGCACGCATTTCAGAAGATCGGTGGGATTCCGGAAGGTGAGAATATTGACTCTTCTCACCTTTTCTTTTTTGATTGAGTCAATCCGTGCCAGAGCTTCAATCGGAGGGCGTGACTGGATTGTGAATTCCACTTTCCGGACTAATCATGCAGCCAGTTGAGGATCGGTGAGCTACTCGCTACTTGTAAATATTATCCCCGAATAACAGACAAAATCAAGAAAACTTGACTTTGAAACCAAGGTGTTCTAAATTTAACGCGTTACTAAATCGATTTAAACGATTACTTTAGGCAGGAGGAGTTTTTCTCGTTATGACGGGAGCGGCATTGTGCAGAGTTTTTGTGACGCTGTGTTTCGGGTTTGCCTTCGCTCAGAGCCAACCAGCTTCGGTCTCTGAAGAGCAGGACTACGCGTTTGCGTACGGTCTGTACGAAGATGAGATGTACCAGCTGGCTTTCGACCAATTCTCAAGATTCGTCGAACGATATCCGAACAGCTCTCAGAGAGAGGAATCGTTGTTCTTGGCGGCAGAGTGTCTCTTCTCCATGGGAATGGACGCGAGTGCTCTGGCTCGCTACCGCTCCTTCTTGGCTGAATATCCCAGGACAACACTCTCCGACAACGCTACTTTCCGGATTGGACAGGTACA
>JAZGDX010000010.1:0-6126 GCA_036478305.1 Bacteroidota bacterium | reverse complement strand
CCTGAACCACGTCCTGAGCTTCGGCTCGGACCTTTACTGGCGGAGGAGCGCTGTCCGAGAGCTCAACGTCAAGCCCGATGCTCGGATTCTTGACATCGCGATCGGGACCGGCGATCTCGCATTCGCTGCGGCCAGAGTAAAAGCAAAAAGAGTTGTGGGCATCGATCCGGCAGAACGAATGCTGAAACGCTGCCTCGAGAAGTCTATCAATCATCGGTCATTGGAGAGTCTGCAGTTGGTATGTGGCGTTGCAGAAACATTACCGATGAAGGACAACTCGTTTCACAACGCAATGATTGCATTCGGCGTTCGCAATTTCTCGGATATCCAGAAGGGATTGAGCGAGATCCACCGCGTGCTAAAACCAGGGGCCTCTTTCATCGCACTGGAATTGACACAACCACGCAACAGATTCTTCAGGAAACTCTTCAGGATGTACTTCGAACACCTGGTTCCAATTCTCGGCAGGCTAGTCTCGGGAAGTCCTTACGCCTATCGATATCTTCCAGACTCGGTCTCCACTTTTCCAGCCTACGAATCTTTTGCCATTCTTCTACGTGCTGCAGGTTTCCGACAGGTATGGTATAGAACTCTCACCTTCGGCACCTGCACACTCTACCACGGAATCAAGGAGTTAGTTTGACCTGGTGAGACGAGCGATGCTCTCGATGTGGTCAGAGTGAGGAAACATGTCCACTGGCTGAAGCACATCGATCGAATAACCGCTTCCGCAGAGGACCTTGATGTCCCTCGCCTGGGTTCCTGGGTTGCAGCTTACATAGATAATGCGCTTTGGTCCCGTTCGCGCAAGCGCCTGCGCGAGTTTGGGATGAATGCCGCTCCGTGGTGGATCGAGAACGAGAACGGAGGGTTCACCCTGTTCTTCTCTCAGGGTTGGATCTTTCTCAAACGTTTCGTACACATCACCTGTCACGAAGACACAATTGGCAATTCTGTTCAGGTTCGCGTTCCAGCGAGCGTCTTCTACGGCAGTCGCGATCGCTTCGATTCCAACAACCTTTGAGACAGCCGGAGAGATGACGATGGCCAGAGCCCCCGTTCCGGAGTAGAGGTCATACACCACATCGTTCCGCTCGAACTCGCCAAGCTCTCGAACAAGGGAACAGAGCCGTTCAGCCTGACGTGTATTGGTCTGAAAAAATGAATTTGCAGAGACGCGAAAAATGAATCCTCCGAGCCGCTCGCTGATCGTCCCCGTCCCGAGGTGAATTCTCTGAGTGTCTCCATACGCGACCTGCGCCCTTTTTCTGTTCAGGGTGCTGACGAAGGTGGTCACGCGATCGACTTTCCGGCTAAGCTCATCGCAAAGAGACTGTGCAAGCTCCGGCCGATCTTCGTACGTGACGAGGTTCACCATCACCTCAGAAGTAGCCCTACTCTGCCGGACGACAAGAAATCGCAAGTATCCCTCTTCCCGAGCCGGGTCGTAGGCAGGAACGTTGTGAGTCAAAGCCCACTCCCTGGCACAATTAATGATTTGGTTGCTCAAATCAGATTGAAGCCAGCACTCGTGAACGTCTATCACTCTATCGTAGCGATCAAGGACGTGGAGACCCAGCGCAAAATCTTTGTTTAGATTCTCCCCGGTCGCAATCTCTTTAGCGGTCAGCCATCGCCGGTGTGTGAAGGAAAATTCCATCTTGTTGCGGTAGAAATAGTCATCGTCCGAGCCAAGAGTGGGCCTCACCTCCAAGTTCTTGAACCCTCCGATGTGCTCGAAAGCGTCGATCACCCACTGCTTTTTCAGGTCGAGTTGTGCTCCGTACGACAGATGTTGCCACCTGCATCCACCGCAGACCCCAAAATATTGGCAGCGGGGCTCTACCCGTTGAGGGGAAGGACGTAGAATTTTGAGCGATTCCGCCTCAGCAAAGTTCTGTCTCGACTTCACGATCCGTGCCAGCACCCGGTCGCCAGGCACAGCATTTCTGACGAAGACTACAAACCCATCGACCTTTGCGACGCCTCGTCCTTTTTCGGCCGCTGCCTGAACCTCCAGCTCTATTTCTATTCCTTTCTGAAACATCGTCATAAGAATAAAATAGCCGCGGCCTCCTCGAGTCAACCACCTCCGGAGGGACCAACGGCTCCCAGCGCACCCCATATGCCGATTGCGCTACTTTAAATAGTACTTGAGAGGATTCGGATGGATCCGGCATTCCTCTGCGATCCGCAAGTCATGCAGCGCGGCTCGTTCGCGCAACTCGTAAAGACGCGGAACCACTCTATCACGCAAGTCGACAGGGGTGAGAGGGTTGAGATAGATGCTCGTTCCTCCTTCGAAACCTGCTGGCACATTGATGCGCAATTTGATCAGGACGTGCCACGGCATTTTCGAAACTGCATCAACGGGGGTGTAATACCATTCTTCGTTGTGGGATACCTGATTACCAACCGCAGCATGACAAGCGTGGACAAGGTTGCTCATTCCGCGAATTTCTTCGTCAGAGTGATCGCACGGGGATCCTGCCTGAGAGCGAGAGTAGATTTCGATCGTCGGAAATCGGTGTCCGATTCCCACGAATGCGATCGCTTGGTCGTTTTCCGCAAACATCAGATTGCGGTAAGCAGCAAAGTTGGCACCGAGGTCATTAAATACGTTCGGGTCTTCGCGCAACATGCGAATCTGGCGTTGGATAGATGACCCCCAATCGTCTAGTGCTACCAACTGCTTGTGAAGATGGTCAAAGGATGCTCCGGAAGGTCGAAGCCAGTTCTGGTAGACACTGATGTACCGGACATAATAATTGTTCTCCAAGATATCTCTCTGCGCATCAATCGTGAATTTGAAGTACTGGAAGTGGTCCTCCGGTGTCATATCACCCGAAGAGTAGAGATCTGTATCCCATTCCGCGTCAGGCTTGAAATGAGGACGCGCAATGACCAACTCATGACAACCCCCGAAAAAGGCGTCCGCCATTGCTATCTTCTCCTCAACGGAAACCTTTTCGATTTCGCTTTCACTCTTTCCCTGCTGTCTCATCTTATAGGAGAGCAGATTGATGACATGATTCAGTCCCGATGAATTCGCAAGGTACCCCTCCTTCCACCGTGCCTTCACTTGCGGCAACTTGTAGCCATAGTTCTTGCGCCAGTAATCGATTGCCACGATTTCGAAGAGATTCCCAACGCGGCGAAACTCCGCAACGGTATCAAAGTAACGATCCGGTGAAACACGGTCGCGCCTCTCATACCTTCCATCTTGTTTTACCGCTCGGGATTTCTCCGGAGGTGTCTCAAAATAACGGGCTTCACAGAAACTGCAGTAATCTTCCTTTTCTTTCCTCACCAGCCGGTTCGAAATGCCAGGATCTCCGTTTGCAATCGGCTTACTGCCTCGCCCCGGTACCGTCCAGACCTCAGTCCCGGTGAACGGGTTGACTTGCTTTACCGTCCCATCCGGCATGATGTTGTAATAGCTATCGTTACGCATATTGAGGAGACGTCATGCACTCATTGTTTCACATACCCCTGAAAAAGGCAATCCATTATACAGAAGCGTGCGGAAAATTGCAACCTGCAAAGTCGCCTGCGCCCTTGGAAAGGCCTGGAAGCGGTTTCATGTCTATCGGAAAGTCATCTCGGTGTGGGCCCAACGCCTCAGTTTTCAACGGCTTAGGGGCATGTCAGAACGTCTACTACGACTCTGTGGCACCTTTGAGGAGTTCCTCCACTTTCGATGGACTGTCAGCCTCAGCGTAGAACCGGAACAACGGCTCCGTTCCTGATGCCCGAACGAGTAACCATCCATTATCGACAAAATACTTGAAACCGTCAGTCGTATCCACCCGGTTCACTTTAAGGCTCCCAATCGAACTAATCCCCTTCCTGAAGCGATTGAGGATTTGCTCCTTCTGCTGAGGAGTGATGCGCCAGTCAATCCGTTTAAAGTGATGTTCACCTAGTTCATCCATCAATTCCTGAACGAGATCGCCTAACTTCATCTTTCGAACTGCCATAATCTCACAAAGAAGAAGTCCCATGTAGATTCCGTCCCGCTCTGGAATATGACCTTTCACTCCCAAGCCCCCGCTCTCCTCGCCGCCGATCAGAACTTCACGCTGCGTCATCAGTCGACAGATGTGTTTGAAACCAACGGGAGTCTCGTGGAGTTTGAGTCCGTATTTCGCACACTGTTTGTTCACCATCTCCGTGACCGTAATAGCCTTGGCAACCTCCCCTGTCCACTTCTTCACTTCGACGAGATACTTGAGGAGAAGAGCAAAGATGCGATGCGCATCCACAAACTTTCCACTCTCATCGACGGCACCGATTCGGTCAGCATCACCGTCCGTCGCAATTCCGATGTCACCCCCAGCAGTCTGTACGGATTCGATCAGTTCTTCAAGATTGTGTTCGAGGGGCTCAGGGTGTAAGCCGCCAAAGGATGGGTTATAGGAATCTCGGATCTGCCGCACCTCTGGAAGAAGATGCTGCATGGTGTTCATCCCAGCACCATGCATCACGTCGTAAATGATCTTGATTCCCGACCGCTCGATCATCCCGAGGTCAAGTTTTTCCTTCAGAGTATCAACGTACAATTTCCTGAGATCGATCCGCTCGACCGACCCGTTTTTCTCCAGCACATCGAGGGGCTGGAGTTCGAGCTTGCTGTTGTCGTTGACAACCGTTCGAAGGATGTCCTCGACGCGGGAGACCATTTCGGGATGAGCAGGCCCGCCGTACGCTCCCTTGATCTTAAACCCATTGTACTTGGCCGGGTTGTGGCTGGCTGTGATCACGACGCCGCCAGCCGCCCCGAATTGTTTCACCGCCAACGATACCGCCGGCGTGGGGACAATCGTTCCCGCCAGTATGGCCTTCAGGCCAGCGCTTCCGATGACTTGAGCAGAACGCTCTGCAAATTCTCGCGAGAGGAATCGGGTATCATACCCGACCACCACGCCATGCGATGCATTTGGATGGCCTTCAAAGTACTTGGCAGTGGCAAAGGCAACCTTGCCCACGTTCTCAAACGTGAAGTCGTCAGCGATGATGCCCCGCCAACCGTCCGTACCAAAAGAAATCGCCATGGTCGGTGTGATCTTCCGATTGCTTCAGTCCGTACTAGTCCATTTTGACCTTAAAAGCCCGCAGGCCAGCGTAGGTGGCGTTGGTTCCAAGCTCCTCCTCGATGCGAATCAGCTGATTGTATTTCGCCACGCGGTCAGTACGACTCGCTGAACCGGTCTTAATCTGCCCGACGCTCGTCGCTACCGCAAGGTCCGCGATCGTCGTGTCCTCCGTTTCGCCCGACCGATGACTGATGACGGCAGTATAGCCGTTTCGTTTAGCGAGTTCGATACAGTCGAGCGTCTCGGTCAATGTTCCGATTTGATTCACCTTGATCAAAATCGAGTTCGCCACATGAAGCTCAATCCCGCGCCTGAGTCGCTCCACGTTCGTAACGAACAGATCGTCACCAACGAGTTGCACACGGTCGCCAAGCGCCTGCGTCAACAATTTCCAACCCTCCCAATCATCCTCCGCCATACCATCTTCGATCGAGATGACCGGATACTGCTCCACCAGCGTTTTCCAGAACTGAACCATCTGCTCTTTCGTTTTTCTCGAACCGTCCGATTTCGTGAAGACGTACGAGCCGTCCTCGTAGAACTCACTGGCCGCCGGGTCGAATGCGAGGAAGATGTCTTTACCCGGCTTATAGCTCGTTTTCTGAATTGCCTCAAGGATTACCTCGATTGCCTCCTCATTGGACTTCAGATTCGGAGCAAAACCGCCTTCGTCCCCCACCGCCGTGTTAGACCCCCTCTTCTTGAGGACAGACTTCAAGGAATGGAAGACCTCGGCCCCCATCCGTAGAGCCTCAGCGAAGCTTGGAGCAATTGCAGGCACGACCATGAATTCCTGCAGATCGACGTTGTTGTCAGCGTGCTTGCCACCGTTCAGAATGTTCATCATGGGGACAGGCAGTGTTTTTGCGTTGCTGCCACCAAGGTACCGGTAGAAGGGCTGCTTCATTGCCAGGGCAGCAGCCTTGGCAACCGCCAGAGAGACACCAAGGATTGCATTCGCACCGAGGGAGCTCTTATTCGGAGTGCCGTCGAGTTGGATAAGCAGCTTGTCGATTCGCCCCTGGTCCAA
>JAZGDX010000001.1:0-3255 GCA_036478305.1 Bacteroidota bacterium | reverse complement strand
CACACCCCCCAAGTTGCCGTGTTCGACACGGCATTCCATCAACAGATGCCAGCCCGCTCCTACCTCTACGGAATCCCCTACACCCTTTACAAACAGCACAAGATCCGGCGGTACGGATTTCACGGGATTTCGCACTCCTACGTTTCCCGTCGGGCGGCCGAGATTTTAGGAAAATCTCTAGAGGTGCTCAGGATGGCGACCTGCCATCTCGGGAACGGGTGTAGTATTGCCGCGATCAAGGGAGGCGTGTCGATCGACACCACAATGGGCTTCACACCACTGGAGGGTCTCTTGATGGGCAGTCGGAGTGGAGACATCGATCCCTCCGTTATCCTCTACATAATGGGCAAGGAAGGGCTCGGCCTGGCGGAGGCAAGCGCACTCTTGAACAAGCACAGTGGCCTTGTAGGAATTTCCGGGGTTAGCAGCGACATGCGTGAAATTATCGAAGAGATGAAGAATCAAAATAGGAGAGCGACAACCGCCTTTGACATTTTTTGCTACCGAATCACGAAGTACCTCGGAGCGTATGCCGCAGCAATGGGAGGACTTGACGCCATCGTTTTCACCGGCGGAATCGGAGAGAACAGCCCGGACGTTCGCGAAGCGTGTGTAACGAGCCTTAGCTTCCTCGGAATCAACCTTGACAGATCAAAGAATGAGTCCGAAGACAAGGAAAAAATCATTACGACCAGCCAATCCAAGACGGCTGTGCTCGTAGTGCCGACGAACGAGGAGCTTGTGATTGCTCTCGAAACGATGCGAATTGTAAAAGAAGGAGAAACTGAACGAAAAGCGGAAAAACAGTCCAAGGTTAGTTAAGGCTAACCCGGAACTTCTTGCCCACTTTCTTCCCGCTACTTCGGAGGATTACCTCAACTTTATCTCGTTCGATCAGGACCACCTGCTCACAGTATGGACAAACCTTTTCGGAGACTCGGTCAAAGTTAATCGGATTATCGCACACTGGACACCGAGCGATGATGACACCGAGAACCTTGGCTCGTTTCTTAATTCCCACGATTTCTACCCCCTCTGAACTTATAGCTGACTTCACTCTATATGAACGCATGAAAGCTGTAAAAGATTCAAAAATAAACTGCGGTAATATACTAAAAATAAAGGACTTATCCAAGGTCGATGTTCCCCCGTGTAACCTGAATCACACGCCTGCGCAAAACTTCAGTTTTTTGACCTGGTACGCTAATCTTCAGCTTCACATCCTCCGAATACTCCGCGTCCAGGACGCGTGCGCCCACCGTCGATAGGAGCTGCATGACCCCGGCCACGAATTCATAGGGGAAAACCAGCTGAAACTCACGAGTCACGCTGACCGCCGCAATCTCGGATACCTTTAGGGCAGAATCTGCCACCTTTGCGTACGCTCGTGCCAACCCACCGCGACCCAGCTTCCTCCCGCCAAAGTACCGGGTAACAACCACCAAGACATTTGTCACGTAGTGTTTGTCGATCATCGAGAGAATGGGAGTGCCTGCGGTTCCCGGGGGTTCTCCGTCGTCGTAAGATCGAAATAGCAGCCGGTCCAGCCCTACACGATAGGCAAACGAGTTGTGAGTAGCATCGTGAAACTCCTTCCGAATTCTTTTCACCAGTTGCTCCGCTTCTGTTCTTCCTGCGACCCGATACACTGATGCGATAAATCGAGAACCCTCAATTCTCAGCTCTTTACGACATTCTTTTGTAATTGTCCTATACTCGAAGGCGTTATGCGATCCCATCGCGACAGAATATAGCAAACGCGTTGGAAATTACCAAGCAAGAGCGGTTGTATCTCAACAGGAAAGTTTATACCTTAGCCACAGTTGATCGTGAGGCATCAGAATGCGTATCGGAATCACTTGCTACCCAACATACGGTGGCAGCGGTGTTATCGCGACGGAGCTCGGTAAATCGCTGGCGATGCGGGGGCACGAAATCCACGTCATCAGCTACGCGATGCCCATGCGTCTCGACGGATTTCATGGTAACGTCATGTATCACGAGGTTGAAACTGCTAACTACCCGCTGTTCGATTTTCCGCTCTATACGCTCGCCCTCGCCAGCAAGATGGTGGACGTGGCTAAATTCGAGAGGCTCGACCTTCTCCATGTCCACTACGCCATTCCTCACGCAATGAGCGCCTATATCGCGAAGGAAATCCATGGACGGGACAGCCTCAAGATCATCACGACGCTGCACGGCACAGACATCACGCTCGTCGGTCTCGAGCCTGCCTTTCTTCCGCTGATCAGGTTCAGCATTGAGCACAGCGACGGCGTCACCGCAGTCTCGAAGTTTTTGAAGGACAAAACAATCCTGCAGTATGGAGTGGAAAAAGAGATTGACGTCATTCCAAATTTCGTCGACACGAAAAAATACTGCCGTATTGAGGATCCGAAATTCCGATCGCGGTTCGCTCCTCAAGGTGAAAAGATACTCATCCACGTCTCGAACTTTCGGGCGGTGAAACGCGTTCCCGACGTGATCCGCATCTTCAACATTGTCCGGGCCAACGTGGCTTCGAAACTTCTTGTTGTCGGTGACGGACCCGACCGATCGAATTGCGAACAACTCTGCCGAGAGCTCGGTATTTGCCATGACGTCCGTTTCCTTGGTAAGCAAACGGAGCTCGTGCCGCTCCTTTCGGCATCCGACCTGTTTCTGATGCCCAGCCAGTCGGAAAGTTTCGGCCTGTCGGCCCTCGAAGCTATGGCATGTGAAGTACCCGTGATTTCCTCGAGCGTCGGTGGCCTTCCTGAGCTGACGTTCCACGGTGAAACCGGCTTCATCGCCGAGATTGGAGACATCGAGCGAATGGCAAAATATGCCGTCGAGCTTCTTACGAATGACTCGAAACGTCGATTGTTTGCCGAGCGGGCTCGACGCCGTGCCGTAGAACTGTTCGAGATGGATAAAATCGTCGACGTCTACGAGGCGCTCTACGATAGGATCTTGGCTGGACAATCCATTTCTTCAGAATGAGAGTCACACACTGGCAGAAGCGCTCTCCTCCATCGGTTCCCGAGCTGAAAAGACTCTTAGCGGGTGAGGGTCTCGATTGCTATGAATGGAAGGATGATCCCGGGACTCGGTATGGAGAGCACACCCATTCCTACGACGAAATCCGCTGGGTGGTGACCGGCACGCTTTGCCTGACAGTCTCCGGAAAACGATACCTGCTCGCTCCTGGGGATCGACTCGATCTCCCGGCGAACACATCGCATTCAGCTGAGGTAGTCGGAAACGAAGCCGTGA